>NZ_JANQDG010000045.1:0-12534 GCF_029891665.1 Anabaenopsis sp. FSS-46
CAACCGCGCTAACCTGGGTATGGAAGTAATGCACGAGCGTAACGCTCACAACTTCCCCTTAGACTTGGCTGCTGGTGAAGTTGCTCCTGTTGCTTTGACTGCTCCTGCAATCAACGGCTAATCATAAAGTTTAGCTGAATCGAAAAAAGCCTCCTAGAGATAGGGGGCTTTTTTTGTTTTTTAACCTAATTACTCCAGCTGACGAAGCGATCGCACAATCTAAAAACATGACCGAAAAAATGTCATCATAGTTGATGATGAGAAAATACAGGAGATAAAACCACGGTTTACGCACGTCCTTTAGCACGGTTAATAGAGCAGTTGCAACGCCTACCAGGAGTTGGTCCCAAATCAGCCCAAAGATTGGCGTTGCATATCTTAAAACGTCCCGAAGCCGAAGTAGAAGCCTTAGCACAAGCCTTGATTGATGCAAAAAAGCAGATAGGCTTGTGTTCTGTTTGCTTTCACCTATCTGCTGATCCTGTTTGTGAAATTTGTCGTCATCCTAACCGCGATAATACCTCTATTTGTGTGGTAGCTGATTCTCGTGATGTGATTGCTTTGGAAAAAACCCGCGAATATAAAGGTAAGTATCACGTTTTGGGTGGGGTGATTTCCCCTATGGATGGTATTGGAGCAGAACAGCTAACTATTCAAGCTTTGGTGCAGCGGGTGAGTCAACAAAAAATCCAAGAGGTGATTGTGGCTATTAGTCCGACTATAGAAGGGGAGACAACAACCCTGTATATCGGTCAGCTACTTAAACCATTTACCAAGGTGACACGTATTGCTTTTGGTCTACCCGTGGGGGGCGATTTGGAGTATGCAGATGAGGTGACACTAGCTAGAGCCTTGGAGGGTCGCAGAGAATTATAGTTTTCAATTCCATGAAGTGGGGTTTTGCAAGGCGATCGCTAGTAAAAATTAAGTTACTGTAGCTTTACAGTGATTTCCCTGTAGATGTGGTCTGTCTGTAAAACTGGCATTTTTGAGGGTTTATTTAGCGTTCTCCTGTTTTTTCAATGGTTTCTATCACTGCTAAACCAACACCAGAAGCTGCTATGAGCATGACTGCTGATAGCAAATAGATATTAGCAAACATTCTCAGGGCATCTTCAAAAAACATATAGGTGCTCATTATTTCACCTTTTCAACTCTGTGCTGTTGTTAGTGTTCATGTTTCCATTTCCTGATTTAACAGTTCTCATGGAACAATGACTTTCATTAGCATCTTAACAAAACTTTAGACAGTTTATAGGGGTAAACAGATTTTTTTTTCTGGACATGAGATGAATTTAATTCGCTTTTTGTGACCTAGAATACAGAAATATATATAAATTAATATTTAGGTGCGTCAGATATCAAAAATCTCTTGATTTCCACAATTCACAGGGTCTGACGCACCCTAGAAGATATATTAAGTTAAATTAAGCAGCTTTCCAGGGTGGCTAATACAGATTGGGAGAGGGAGGTAAAATCATAACCACCTTCTAAACCAAAGAGAATTTTCCGAGTTAGTCCCAGACAAGCATTTGTAAATAAGGCATAGTCTTGAGGCTGTAAATTAATATTGGCTAAAGGATCTGACTGATTAGCATCATAACCTGCACTGACAATCAGTAAGTCCGCCTGAAACTCAGCTAAAAACGGTATTACCCTAGTTTCTATGATTGGCTGATATACAGTGATATTACTACCAGGGGGTATCGGTAAATTCAAGACATGATCATATAATCCCTTCTCAGAAGCTCTCCCAGTACCGGGATAACACGGATGCTGATGTAAAGAACAGTATGCAATTTGCGGGTGAGTTTCGACGATCGCCTGGGTACCATTGCCATGATGTACATCCCAGTCGAGAATGGCGACGCGGTTAACTCCTGGTTGTTCCAGGGCATATAAAGCGGCGATCGCCGCATGGGAAAATAAACAAAAGCCCATACCAGTATTACGTTCAGCATGGTGTCCCGGTGGACGTGCTAAGACAAAAGCCGGGTTAGCACAGGTGAGTACAGTATCCACCCCATCCAACCAGGCACTTACTGCTAATAATGCTACATCATAACTGCGGGGAGAAACTGGTGTATCACCGTCTAAATAACCCCCTCCACTGGCGGCAATTTCTTTAACTTTGTTGATGTAGGCTAGATCATGGGCTTTGAGTAGTGTGGGTATAAGCGATGGCCTTTCTAATGCTGGCGTAGGGGTAAGCCAAGTAATTTTTTCCCCAAAGGTGGCTGAGTTGAGAGCATTGACTATTACCGTCAAGCGTTCCGGCTTTTCGGGATGATATCTTCCAGTTTTGTGGTCTAGAAACTCATCAGAATAAATGACTGATAGCATAAGGAGACACAGCAGAATACTCTGGGTTATTCTATCCTGATTGTTGCTCTAGCCTTCATGCTCCTCAAGAGTTTCATCAATTGGTTGCTCTAGCATCTCCGGTACTAAAGCAGGGTTCCCCCTCCGTTCCGCAGGTGACTGAGCGCGGATGACATCATCCATTTTGGGAGGATGTTTGATCATGTCTAGCACCTCCGGACTTAATTGAGATGCAGCATCTTCTGGGTGAGCTTTTTCCCCTGAGTTGAAAACTTTTTGGTGATTCATGGCAATTTATTTTAACTCCTAGTCTTCACCTTAAGATATGTAGTACGGAAGGGGTACTATCAGTGGGAGTTAAATTCCTATTTTCCCCATACCTCAATGGTAATATATAGTCATCCTATTTGACTTGAGAAATTATGAGTGAGGAAAGGGAACACACCGAACAGGGAACAGGGAACAGAAATTGTTCATGAATCATTTAGGATTGCTTTATTTACTATTATTGTTTCTAATCTAGGGCTGTTCTGTCTTATTTCCAGTATGGGAAAAAGTTGATTAACTACAGATGTAAGACTAAGACTGCTTAGGATCGAAGGACTATCTTCTGGCTAAAATAACTTTTTTTTGGCAATTAATTTGAATATAAACTATTAGTTATAAATGAGATGTTTCTAGTTATTTTTTCTTGTAAAATAGTTACTAAAAACACATCCATAATGTTTTTTATATTACCATAGGCAAAAACTCTAGTTTTCCAGTTTATTTCTCGATATTTTAGCTGGTTACTTTAGGTGCAAAAGATGAGATTATATGTTATAATGTTAACAAAAATATGGAAATTATTCAAGATTAATTCAGAATAATTTGACGCTGGCAACAAGCGTAAGGGCTAAAATCTACATTTTTTGGAGTTTTTTAGATTATGACAACCTCACAGGAGAGGATTATCCCCACAGACCTGCGCAATGAAATGTCCCAGTCTTATCTGGAATACGCCATGAGTGTGATTGTGGGTCGGGCGCTCCCAGATGCAAGGGATGGTCTCAAACCTGTGCATCGTCGCATCCTCTACGCAATGCACGAGCTGGGACTGACTCACGATCGCCCATTTCGTAAATGCGCCCGTGTAGTTGGGGAAGTTTTGGGTAAATATCACCCCCACGGTGATACAGCGGTCTATGATGCTTTGGTACGCATGGCACAGGATTTTTCTATGCGATCGCCCCTGATTAACGGTCATGGTAACTTTGGTTCGGTAGATAATGACCCACCGGCGGCCATGCGATACACAGAGTGTCGGTTACAAGCTTTAACTAGTCTGTCCCTCCTCCAAGATATTGAATCAGAAACTGTAGATTTTATCGATAACTTCGACGGTTCCCAACAAGAACCGACAGTATTACCATCACGCATCCCCCAATTATTGCTCAATGGTTCCTCCGGTATAGCCGTGGGTATGGCTACCAATATCCCCCCACACAACTTGGGAGAATTAATTGATGGTTTGGTGGCGCTGATTCATAATAGTGAAATCACTGACCTGGAATTAATGGAGTATATTCCCGGTCCAGATTTCCCCACAGGGGCCCAGGTGTTGGGAACAGCAGCGATTCGGGAAGCCTACACCACTGGACGCGGTTCTATTACTATGCGGGGTGTGGCTACCATTGAAACCGTAGAACAACGAGGACGACCGGATAGAGAAGCAATTATTATCACTGAGTTACCCTACCAAACTAACAAGGCGGGGTTGATTGAAAAAATCGCCGACATGGTGAATGAAAAGCGTCTGGAAGGAATTGCAGATATTCGGGACGAAAGCGATCGCGATGGGATGAGAATCGTGATTGAATTGAAGCGGGATGCATACCCCCGTGTAGTCCTCAATAACCTTTACAAGCAAACCCCCCTCCAAGCTAACTTTGGGGCGAATATGCTGGCCCTGGTCAATGGTAAACCGGAAATCCTCACCCTGAAGAAGTTCTTAGAAGTCTTCCTAGATTTCCGCGTCGAATCAATTACCAGACGCACCCGCTATGAACTGCGAAAAGCCGAAGCTCGTGATCATCTCCTCCAGGGGTTACTAATTGCTTTATCTCAATTAGATGCAATTATTGTTTTAATTCGTCATGCACCCGACGCACCCACAGCCAAAGCCGAGTTAATGACAAATTACGGCCTGTCAGAAGTCCAAGCCGATGCTATCCTACAGATGCAGCTGCGGCGTTTGACAGCCTTAGAAGCAGATAAAATTCGTCAAGAACACGCAGATTTACAAACGCAAATTGCCGATTTACAGGATATTTTAGCCCGGCGAGAACGGATACTAGAAATCATCGAAACCGAAGTCACTCAGCTAAAAACCAGCTTTGCAACACCCAGGCGTACAGTAATTTTACCCGGTGAAGGCGATATAGATGAGCGTGACCTGATTGCTAACGAAAAAGCGATCATTTTAGTCACAGAACAAGGCTACATCAAACGGATGCCTGTCAACACCTTTGAAGCCCAAAGCCGCGCTACCAGAGGGAAAGCCGCCGCTAAGGTCAAAGATGATGATACGATTGAGCATTTCTTAACTTGCTGCGATCATGACAGTGTTTTATTCTTTAGCGATCGCGGTGTCGTCTACTGTTTAAAAGCTTATCAAATTCCTGTCGGTTCCCGTACCAGTCGCGGCACACCCATTGTGCAAATGCTACCCATTCCCAAGGAAGAAAAAATTACCTCAATTGTCCCCGTAGATGAGTTTAGCAGTGAAGAATATCTAGTTATGCTCACCAAAGGCGGCAATATTAAGAAAACCGAATTAGCTGCATTTAGTAACATCAGAGCTAACGGCTTAATTGCTATTTCTCTGGAAGAAGGCGACCAACTGCGCTGGGTACGCCGGGCTAGAGTAGAGGACAGCATATTAGTGGGTTCTCGTCAAGGGATGGCGATTCATTTTCGATGTACCCATGAACAGCTACGCCCTCTGGGTAGAGCCACTCGGGGAGTCAGAGCCATGAAACTAAAAAATGGCGATGAACTCGTAGGGATGGATATACTCCCCGCCGCCATTCTGGACACCCTGAATACAGAGGAAACCGCAGACATAGACAACGCAGACATAGACATCCAGGAGGAATCCCTAGAAGTACCAAGTAACGGTATTATTGGTCCTTGGGTGTTAGTGATTACCATGGGCGGATATGGTAAGCGCGTACCAGTCGCCCAATTCCGACTGCAAAACCGCGCTGGTCAGGGTTTAATGGCTACCAAATTCAAAAACCGTAAGATTAAAGACCAATTAGCCACCTTACGCATTGTTAACAATGATAACGATGAAATTATGATGGTGACTAATCGTGGTATAATCATCCGTCAAGCGGTGAATGCCATTTCCATACAATCGCGATCAGCCACTGGGGTGAGAGTGCAGCGTCTGGATGAAGATGATGCCATTAATGGTGTAGCTATAGTTCCTCCTGATAGCGGTGAAGATGTGGAAGCAGCTGAGTAAAAAATATAGGGAAAGGGTAAAAAACTTACTCCCCTATGCGATCGCCTGCGCCAGTGGTGTCTTAATGGGGCTAACCGTAGCCCCCGTGGGTGCATGGTTTTTCGCCTGGGTTGCCCTCGCCCCCCTGTGGGTGTTAGTTTTTACCTCTCCTGCATCTCCCCCCCTCCTGGGACTCGCCTGGGGTGTTGGCTATCATGGTGTCGCCCTATCCTGGATTACTGGGATTCATCCCATGAACTGGTTGGGCGTTCCTTGGTTACCAAGTTTAGCAATTACCCTGTTTTGTTGGTCATTTATTAGCCTACTTGGGGGGTTGCTCCTCACCCTGTGGGGGGCGCTTATGGCTCGTTGGGGGGGGAAAAAATCGGGGCTACGTGTTCTATTTGGTACGGCTATTTGGTGCGGATTAGAAAGTCTTTGGAGTGCTGGACCCCTGTGGTGGAGTTCCTTGGCTTATACACAAAGTCCCCACAACCTCGTAATTTTACACCTGGGTCAACTATCAGGACCGAACACCGTCACCGCCGCCATAGTTGCAGTCAATGGTTTAATTGCAGAAGCATGGATTAACCGCCACAGTAGAAGTTCCTCCTCTGGTCAGGTGGTCAAGCAACAGTTGGCGATCGCCATCTCACTATTCATGACTTTACACCTGTTGGGGTTTTATTTATATAGCCGTCCCATCGCCCAACCACCAGCAGCAGCTTTGCAGGTGGGAATCATCCAAGGTAATATCCCCAACGAAATAAAACTTATACCCCAAGGTTTGCGGCGGGCTTTAGCAGGTTACACCACCGGATATTACAATCTAGTAGACCAAGGTGTTGATGCAGTCCTGACCCCAGAAGCAGCTTTACCCTATTTCCAGCGCGACCTCCCCAACACTAGCTTAGTGCAAGCAGTGAAAGAAAAGGGCGTAGTTGCTTGGGTTGGGGCTTTTGGAGAACAGGGAACCAGTTATACAAATAGTTTATTTACCTTCACTGGGAAAGGTGAAATTTTTAGCCGTTACGACAAAACTAAATTAGTCCCACTGGGGGAGTATATACCCTTTGAGGATATTTTAGGCGGTATAATTGGGCGCTTATCACCTCTGGATGCTCACCAAGTACCAGGGAAAACCAATCAGATATTTGATACCCCCTTTGGTCGGGCTATAGTTGGTATATGTTATGACTCTGCTTTCCCCGAAATATTTCGCCGTCAAGCTGCTACCGGCGGGCAATTTATTCTCAGTGCTTCTAACGATGCTCATTACAGCCCCTCTATGCCATTTCAACATCACGCCTTGGATATAATGCGGGCTATTGAAACCGATAGATGGTCAGTGCGGGCGACTAATACCGGATATTCCGCCTTTGTAGACCCCCACGGTCACACTTTATGGATGTCTGGATATAATACCTATGCAACTCATGCTGAAACTATCTACAAGCGGGAAACTCGCACTTTATACGTGCGTTGGGGTGATTGGTTGACGGTTGTATTGTTGGGGTTGGCTGGGTTATTGTATCAAGTTATTCGTCTCACCCACAGGCGCACAGGCTTAACAGAGTAATTTTCAGTGTACCAGTATCATATATGCCCTTAGCATCAGATGGAATTTCAAAGGGAATCACTGCTGGAGGGTCGGTAAATAAGCGTATTTCATAGCGTCCTGGTTTTAATCCAGAGGTAGCAAACTTACCTGATCGATTAGTAAAGATAGTAATTGGTTGCCAATTACGATCGCCCACAGCAACAATTTGTCCTGATCCTAAAGAAATAGGTTCACCATTAGCATTTAATAACTGTCCTCGCAAGAAAACAGTAGCATCTGTTCCCACTTGCACTAATGTACCACTGTTATAACTTGGCAAAACCTTGACAACGCGATCGCCTAAATCTATTCCTATAGGTAAATTAGGTGCATCAATGATCATATTAGAAATATTATAAGGACTTAAATTTGGCATTACACCAAATCCTAAATTATCAATGCGGGTGATATAACCACCGGAAATAGGATTAATACCAATTTCTTGACCTTTAATACTGTTTTTGGGAATTACTAAAGCAAAACTATTATTCAGAGGACGTGACCACCCCAAATAACCATCAGCAAATACCAAAGCAGTACCAACATTAAATTTAGTTGTATTGGCCATGGTCTTATTTCCATCCCTAGCAAAAACCGCATTATGAGATAAATCCCAAACAAAACGATAACCTGTATAAGATAATCGCCCGTTCAAATTATAACTTTGATTATTTTGGGTTAAACTTAGGGAAGGTTTTGGCGTGCCGATAGTTCGCAACGGGTTATAATTCCAATTCAAGTTATTGGTAGGTTCTCCCCTATTATTGATATTAGAAGATGCTTGGATTGATTGACGACTTCGAGGTAAAGTCCAAGAAAAACTAATGTCAGCACGTTGTTCTTCAAAACCAGTCTGATCAAGATTTTGACTGAGATTGAGATTCACATTTAACCCGTTGCGGAAAGTTCTAGAAAGACGAAGAGAAAATCTACAAGTATTAGGAATATCTCGCCCAAATTGATATCTGGTACTCAAATTTCCTCTCATATTCCAGAATAATGTTTGACTATAATTAGCAGTAATATCATATAAAAAATCGTTACGTGGGTTTGCTTCTCCCACTCTCACAAAATTTCGTCCTTTAAATTCTACACTTAATTGAAAGGAACGTTGAGATGGATTATTTTCCCCAACTTGTAAATATTCATAACGTAACTTACCAGCATAATCAATTCCTAATTCCTGATCGTGACTGAGGGCAATATCCCAGGCAAAATTACCATAATTAGTAGCCCAAACTCCTTCTAAACCGCCAAGTTGTTGTTTAAAATCTGCTTGTATATAAGTACCTGCGGTGAATTGATTAGTTATACCTAAACGATGGGATAAAGTCAAAATCGGTTGAGTAAAATCATAAGTGCGATCGCCCTTACTCTCAAGAGATGGAACACCCACACTATAGGCAAATTGCTGTACTCCAGGTGCTAATAAATCCCCCGCTACAGGTTTATAAAAATTCAATCTTTGCACCTGACCCACATCATCTTTAATCACTAATTCTACATCATTAGTACCCCCATTCAAAGGTAAATCGCGGATATCTTGTCGTCCTGCTCGTAACAGTAAACTCCGTTGTAATCTACCATTAACTAATACATCAACTAATGAATCTTTTTCTAAGAAAAATTCAAATTGGCTAATGGGTCGAGTGACTAAATAAGGTTGTAAACTAAAATTTTTAGCCACAGAAATTCCCAGTTGAGGCTTACTATTTTGATAACCTGTAATGGGAAGAGACAGATCCCCCACTACATAACGTAAAGCTTCTGCTGGTGCATCCCGCACTACTCGCAAATCTCCCCTAGTCAAAGCAGGTTCTCTTGTTTCTGTAAAATTGCCCCGTCCCTCAAACACCCAATTTTTATAATTCAATGTACCATCTACAGCTAAACGTAAAGGTTGCAGTCCTATATTTGTTTGTCCTGAATCAGACCAAATATAATCTTTATCAGCGCGAAAATTAACATAGCCGCTAAAAGTGCTGGGAAGCACCGCTTTTTCACTATCAGGGGGTAATCTACCAGTATTTAACTTAGCTACATTAGTACGACGTTGAGCAGGTGTAACTTGAATTTGTAATTCTAATTTAGAGCGATCAAAAGTTGCTTGTAAGCCATTTTCTAGCAAAACTTCTAAGCTTAAATTACCTTGAGTATCAACCGCACTTGTCAGTTTTGCTTGGGTATCTGGACGAATAACTTTTTCTGTTTCTATTAACAAAGGTGCTGCTTGAATACGAACTGCGGGACTATTTCCCAAGGTCAATAATACCTGTCCTCTTTGTTGTCCATCAATAAAAAATGGTACAACGACTCTCTGATTTTCGTTACGGGGTTTCTTAAAAATCTCCTCAAATGTCGGGTCTTGGTTTTCCTTTTCGGGAAGTATATTTGGCGATGGAGAAGGTGAATTTTCCCCTAAACTGGGTGTAGAATTAAATAAACTAGAACTGAAGCAAAAAAAGATAAATAATCTTAATTTACTAGGATTTAATCTTAGTTCCATTCAAGACGGAAATCTATTTTTGAAGATGATTGACACTTACCCAAAATTGTTCTAAAAACCTTATTGTTTTGTAGGGGTAATTAATTGTACGGGTAATTCATGTAGCTTGCTTCCCGAAGGGTATTACCCCTACTGCTGATTATTCAACATCTTTAAATGTAAATGTGCCTGTGACTTTGCCTATAGGTAATTGTTGAGGCCAAGGAATAGAAAACCGTCGCTGATTACCTGATAAAATCAGCCCATTATTCACACCTTCTAATTGTTCTGGTTTGAGAGTAAATTGAGTACCTTTTTCGCTAGTTAAGTTTAAATTTAATTCTGATAATATAGCCCGGCGAGTACCCTGATTATCAAAAGTAATTACTAACAGATCATTTCCATCTTTTGATTTTTCGTGAGTAATGCCATTCAGGACAACTTTAGATTGTGTATTTTTAGGGCGAATATACACTGATCCTATGTAACGAAACGTAATTTTGATTCCGGCTGCTATTGCCTGTGATGGTGATTGTTGGGTATCTTTCAAGTTAACTGGTAACTGTTCAGCTATAATACGATAATTTAGTTCTTTTTCAGGGTTAGGATTACCTAACCATGTCACTCGCACCGATTGTACACTTTGGGGTGGTAGGATCATTTGGGATGGATACACTAAAAAATCATCATCAGCTTTTTCAGTGGTTTCCTCACCTTCTAAGCTGATTTTTCGTTTCACCATTGACAGTTCAACAGCGATTTGTTCTGAGGTATCATTAATAATTTTATAAGACTGGGTAGCAGCTGTCCCTGCTGGTTCAAATACTTTAGAAATTGGCTCTAATTTAAAGGCTAGTGCTGGTGAAATGCTACTTAATACTACGAAAAAAATAAAGCTAAAAAAATGTTGAATTGAGATTTTCATGATTTGATTGTGATCAAATACAGTTAGATTAAATGTTTTTACCCCTCCCTAACCCCTGACAAGGGTAGGTTTTTAATATTATCTGTTAAGGCAGGACTAGGAAGACAAGGAGGACTTACGCAAAAGGGAACGAAAGTAGGGGTAATTCATGAATTACCCCTACGCAAGAATAAGGTTTTCAGTCACATCTTACGTAAGTCCTAAAATTAAAGGTTTAACTATCAGTGGAAATTGTTAAGGTTAGGGTATCAGTGTAGGTTCCTGCAAGTAAACTACCTGGGTTCTCTATCTCAATGTATAAGTCTATATTGCCGCTCACATACCTTGAGAAGTTGTTTAAAGTGCTAAAATTCACGCTGTTTGGAACTGCACCTCCATCACCTTGTACTTGAATTTTGTATGGAATTGGAATAAAATCTCCCGCCTGACTTCTCAATTGGCCGTTATTAGTCGAGGATGCAGTTAAGGTTACTCCTACTGCGTTAGTTGTAACAGTAAAGTCAGCAATTTTTATAGGCGTTTGTATCCCTGTTTGAGCTAATTGTATGCTGTTTTGTAAGTTACTAGCTTCAGCTGTTGCGGTTAATGCAATGCTAGCTGTTGCAGGCACTGTGAGACTAAGATCAATAGTACTAGTTGTCTGAGCAAACGCAGCAGATCCAAAACCAAGGGGACTAAGGATTAAGCTGGAAGAAATTAAAAAACGACGTAAAAACATTGTAACTCCGTGTTTAAATAAAACAAATTCGGGAAGTATTGACTTTAAACTGTCTTCCCACTTCTTTTTGTCAGGACTTATGCAACATTGGACTAAAAACCTGGTTTTGATCTAGGGGTAATTCATGAATTACCCTTACCATCTCCTGAAAGTTTTTAGAAAAGGTAGAAGTCAATTAAGTTGCAATTTTTTAATAAGTGCGTACATAATATCACTTACCCCCCCCCCGCAAAATAGTATAAATACTGTATTTATTTAAAGTTTACGTATTTTATCGTACAAATTGGGGAACAAATCACCATATCACCAGTAAAAACCTGCTCCTCATACAAACCTTCTACCCACTGCAAAACCGTCACCTTTAAAAACATGGCTATCCGACGATTTAGCTCAATTTCTAAAGGCATAGAAATTAATTTGCCGTTCTCCAATTCATATAAATTATCTGTACCATCATCAAATTGCAGAAACTCTTCCAAGGTCATGTTCTTGGGGGTTGTAACTGTCATTATTTTTTCTCCTATAAACCGTAAATACCCCATCTCTATCTTCATAAACCATAGAAGGAGTAAGTGGCGATCGCCCCTGCATTCATTTAGTATTTGAAAATAGGGAGACAAGAGCGCCCCACAGTAATTACTGGGATTCCAACCAAGCCAGTAAATCCGCCATACTACCCAAATCTAGTAAAGCTTCCCCCAGGGCTTCTAATTGGTGGAGAGAAAGAGACTGGATGCGCTGCTGTAATTCTGGGGATAATTCACCGTATCGTTTTTTTAGTTGTTTGAGAATCAGGGTTAGTTCACCCTCTTGTCTACCCTCTTGTATTCCCTCTTGTATTCCCTCTTGTCTACCCTCTTGTCTACCCTCTTGTATTCCCCGTTCATAACCTATGCGCTCGCCGGTGGTAACATACCTCATAGTCCGCTCCTGCTCAAATTGCTTAAATTCTGACCACAATTGATTTTCCAGTGCTTTTGGTAAAATCATAACC
>NZ_JANQDG010000046.1:0-21439 GCF_029891665.1 Anabaenopsis sp. FSS-46
TGTTTAGATCACTTCTTCGATGTGAAGAAGACTGGTTTGGTGAAGGCGTTAAATTGATTTTGAAGGGTAATTTAACGAGTTCTGATTCACCAGAAGCTTTTTTTAGGTGACGGTGTGGAAATTCATCAAGAATAGCGATCGCTCCAATTTAGAATCAATACAGCATAAGCTTTTCACAGATTCGTAATGGTTTATTTACGCCGTACTGTACTAGTTTGATTCTGAGAGTACAGCAAATTATTAGACAACACAAGGGTTTACAGCGTAGAAGCTGCTGGTTGTGGTTGCGGTGGCTCAGATACCACAAATGTTACTGAACCCGAACCCAACCCGGAAGAATTTATCCCAGATGAAATACCTGAAGTTGTTCCAGCTATACCAGCGACAATTTCTGCACCTTTGACAACTGCAAATTTATCAAATTCCAGACCTACAACCATGTCAAACCGCACATCTAACTACATCACCGCCAGCCAAGCACCCAGCGACCTCGCTGAACTTAACTTAGTTTATGCTTTAGGTACACTGGGTTATGATTTTGGTTCAGAAGCCAGACGGGACTCGTTTAAACAATTAATGCCAGGGGTAGCAATAGACGGAACAGCAATTCCGGCTAATCCCTATGATGCCCGGCAGATGGTAGATTATTTAGCAGATAATCCTTCTGAAGCTAAATCTTTAATTTGGACATTAAATTTAGAATTAACCCCTATCTATGCCATTGAACCAGGTGGGGCTTTTGCTAGAGATGTCTATGAAATTTTACAACAATTATTATCAGGACAAATCCAAGCTGAAGATGCTGAGAATTATGTAGAAAGAGTGAGCATTCCAGGGATTTTATCAGGACGGAGTGTAAAACTGTTTTCTGGTCAAGTTGTACCTGTAATTGAAGTTCCCAACACACGGGGGCTTTACGGTTGGAAGGTTAACACCTTGGTTGACGCTGCTATTCAGACAATCCAAGCACAAGCCACAGAAGCCCAAGAAGAGTCTATTCGGCGCACTTTGGGTAGTTTCCTCAGCCGCATTTATTATGATTTACGCAATTTAGGTACAACTTCCCAAGACCGGGCGTTAAATTTTGCTTCTACCAATGCTTTCCAAGCGGCTTCTACCTTTGCTGAAGCTGTGGCTACAGGTATGGAATTGGATAGTATTACAGTAGAGAAAAGTCCTTTCTGTCGTTTAGATAGCGATTGTTGGGATGTAAAATTGAAGTTCTTTGACCCTGAAAATAGCCGTCGTGCTAAGAAACTATTCCGGTTTACAATTGATGTGAGTGATATTATTCCTGTGACCTTGGGCGAAGTGCGTTCTTGGTCTACACCTTATTAATAGAAAAGGGAACAGGAAACAGGGAACAGGGAACAGGGAAAAATCTATTTTTCATTCTGTTTTCTGACTCCTTATGTAAAATCCAAACTCTAAAATCTAAAATTGGTATGTTATGAGATTACCTAAACTTTCCCCACCAGTAAAAAGACCGGATATTATTTATCCTCATCGGTCTGTTGATGTGATTCATGGCAGAGTTGAAGATTTAGTTCATATTCGCATGGATTTATTACATGGTGCTAACTATAATGATCCTGCTGCTTTTCAAAATCGCAGTTATCAGCAAATTAAGTCCTCTTGTAGATGTACGTTTTAGGAATTATCAAAATTATGAGTAGACCAAAGAAAACTCCCGCAAATTCCAGCCAACCAGAACCTAAACCACCAGCAGAAATTGAACGCAAATTGTTATCTACTGGTTTAGAGGATTATGGTTTTTGGTCACAGGAAATCGCTAAACAAAAAGCCCAACAAACTGAACCTGATAAACCTTTCCGTCGTGGTCGCATTTGGTGTTAATTCCTCAAGATCAAGATCCCCGACTTCTTCAAGAAGTCGGGGATATGAATTTTAAAGACCGCTTCCCTGAGTAATACTTCTCTACCCCAAGCTGTCTTTCAGAGCATAAATCACCTGGTCTTGCTGTAACTGGGTGAGTTCTGGGAACATGGGTAAAGATAACACCTGATTACAAGCTAACTCAGCTACTGGTAATTGTCCGGGCTGATAGCCTAAATATTGATATACTGGCTGTAAATGTAAAGGATGGGGATAATAAACCATGGAATTGACCCCCCGCTCTTGGAGTTGACTCCGTACCCAGTCTCGGTAGTTCGGGCGCACTATTCCCTCAGTGCTGGAAATGCGAATAGTATACTGATTCCATACACTCAACCCCCCGGGTAGTTCTTGGGGGACAATAATATCTGGAATGTGACTGAGAAACTGCTGGTAATAAGCGGCGATCGCCCGTCGTTGGTGATTCCAAGTATCAAGATAACGGAGTTTAATTTGCAAAATAGCCGCTTGCAGACTATCTAAGCGACTATTTATACCAATTTCTTCGTAGTAATAGCGATTTTTCTGCCCATGTTCTTTGAGTATCCGCAATTTTGCTGCTAGTTGAGGATCATTGGTAGTAATGGCTCCACCGTCACCGCACCCGCCGAGATTCTTAGTAGGGTAGAAACTAAAGCAGCCAATATCTCCTATGCTACCAACTTTTTGATGATCCCAGGTTGCACCTGTGGCTTGAGCGCAATCTTCAATCACTGCTAAATTGTGAGACTTAGCGATGGCCATGAGTGCTGTCATATCTACCGGTTGACCAAATAAGTGCACTGGGATAATGGCTTTGGTTTTAGGTGTAATGGCTGCGGCTACTTGCTGCAAGTCAATATTTAAAGTATTACTGTCAATATCCACAAAAATTGGTGTTGCACCCACCGCGCTAATAACTTCAGCCGTGGCCACAAAGGTAAAAGGTGTGGTAATCACTTCATCACCTGTACCAATTTCCAGAGCTCGTAAAGCTAAGTAGAGAGCATCAGTACCTGAGTTGCACGCTATACAATGATTAGTCCCATGATAGGCAGCAAACTGTTGCTCAAAGCTTTCTACTACAGGGCCACCAATATAACGCCCAGAAGTTAAAACTTCTAAAACCGCAGCACTCACTTCTGCTGCAATGGTAGCGTATTGGTGCTGAATATCAAAGGCAGGGACGGAATTTAGGCTCTGGATCATAAGTTTTCATTTGCTCTGAAAATACAAAGGATGCACTGGGACAGCCAATTTTTACGCTTGTTCAATTTTATCAAACAACTTGGTCAAGATGTCGCCACGGATACCCATCAAAGCTGGGTTTTTACTGGAATTATTGTATGGTTGAGAATATCATTGTTAAGCGCTCAGTCTGTGGGAGATGAATAACCTATGCAGGATTTAATAAGGCTGGATTTGGTTGATTTAGTGATTGCGGTGGGATTGATGGCTATAGCTATCGGTTTATCTACCTGGGAAAGGTTAGGATTAGAGTTAAACTTAGCCATGGCTACCGGTAGAACTATCTTACAACTACTCGTATTAGGATACGTTTTAGACTTCATCTTTGCTTTAGATAATGTTTGGGGAGTTTTGGCGATTTTAGCAGTAATCTTAACTATTACAGCTATGGTGGCCAGAAATCGCATCAGTGTGAAAATTCCCCGGGTTTTACCTTTGGTATGGGGCGCAATTTTAATTAGTACAGCTTTGACGGTTATTTATACTAACTTCTTGATTATTCAACCGGACAGATGGTATGAACCCCGTTATGTAATTCCTCTAGCAGGGATAGTATTAGGTAATGCGATGAATGCAGCGGCGATCGCCGGGGAACGTCTTGTTAGCACTCTGAACTCACAGTATGTGGAAATAGAAACACACTTGAGCTTAGGTGCGACTCCCCACCAAGCAGTTAGCCAATACCGGAAACAAGCCATCAGAAGCGCATTTTTACCAACTCTCAATCAAATGATGCTCATGGGTATGGTGGCTATTCCGGGAATCACGACGGGACAGTTAATCGCCGGAATTAGTCCCCTTGATGCTGTATACTACGAAATTGTAATTATCTTTATGGTGGCCATGGCTAACTTGCTGACAAGTATTTTAGTCACCAGAGGATTATATCGTCAGTTCTTTAATTCTGCTGCCCAGTTGGTGACCCCTGGGGATTGATGGCGATTTTGTTAGAATAGGGGTTTACCTTCCCCAGGAGCTAAAGTGTCTGAATCTGTGCCAATACGGGATAGCTATCTCGCTTTAATTGATGAAATTGTGGAATCTACCCTCCAGGGCAAAATTAGCTCTGTAGAAATGGTGTATCAAATATTGCAAAATAAAATAAAGGCGGGAACCGGAGAAATATTTGAACTAGTATTAAGCGATCGCCTCAGTAGCATTCAAAGCCAAGTTGATACCCAAACAGATGAACTCAAAAAAGCCAAAGCCAACCGCAAATTGAGAGCGGTGAAAACTATTCAAACTCAATGGCAAAGATATTCCCAGCACTATCAAACCACAGAAGCGATCGCAAGCGCAATTAAAGAAATTACCACGGCCGCTACAGATGAACGTCTGACGATTTTTTTACGTGTTATCGACCCCAATCAAAAGCAACCACTAAATATACAGTCAACAAAGCAGTTAGCCACAGGTTTACAACAATTTGCTCAGGTAGATACTGACTTACAGGAAATATCCCAGGGAATTACCTGCGGTTTAGCTAACTGGGAACGACTACAAGAGCACCTAGTTAGCTGGATGTATGAAAGCAATCAACAATTAGGTTTTGGTGGGGTTCCGACAGAAAGTGGTCCTTGGGCAACTTGGGCAAAGCAGGTTAATAGTAATGTATGTCAAGCACTGTTTCGCGCCCTAGCAAGGGAACAATCTGTGTGGGAATTTGCACAACAGCAAGGGCGTATCAGCCTGAGTGAGTGGGTAGAACTAGGATTAATTTTACAATACCTGCAACGAGGTTTAGTCAACTGGTTCGACCAACAGGCTTACAACGTCCAAGCAGGATCAAAGTTATCAATTTCTACATTTTTAACCTTTGCAGTCATTTGGAGCCAGTTAGCAACTGGTTTTAATCATCAACCCATATACAGTCATGGCTGCTCTCTGGTTATGCTCCAGATCCTGCGCCACTTTGCCCAGCGTCCCTATTTTCCCCTGTATGGTGGCATTTTTGCCTCTTTTTCTGGTGGTTACTTACGGGATGCTTTGGATTATCTCGATGAACCACTGCGACGAGTAGAGGGAAATCAGCAAAAAGCTAGAATTATCACCCTTTTAGGCTATTCACAACGGGCTTTAGGACAATATGAGCGTTCTATTGCGTTTCACCAGCAAGCACTGGAGATCGCTAGAAACGCCGGTGACCTCCCCTGTGAACTGGCCAATCTCAACCACCTGAGTCGTACCTATGTACAACAGAAAAATTATGCTCAGGCCATTAACTACAGTCAACGAGCATTAATGCTCAGTCGCCAAGCAGGGGAAAGGACAGCACAAGCCAATGCGCTGGTAAATTTAGGTTACAGCCAAGTTATGGAGGCGCAACAGCTAGAACAAAGAGAAACAGAGGTTTATGAAACAGCTATTAATTATTTAGAACAAGGGTTAAAGTTATCAGAACAATTAGGCGATATTCAAAGTAAAGCTTTATGTTTTAGTAGCTTAGGTATTGCCTATTTAGTTATCGGTCAATCATCCGCGGCAATTCCCTATTTAGAAAATGGGTTTAAAACAGCCCAAGTTGCTGGAGATTTATATCTCCAAGGTCGGAATTTAGCTTACTTATCTGAAGCTTATTATAACTTACAAAACTCAGAAAAAGCTATTTATACTGGTAGCTTAGGAATGTATCTGTTAGAGCAAATTGCTTCTAGTGAATGGAGACAACCAGCAGGGTTACTGACAATTTTACGGGGTCAAATGGGAGACGAAGCTTTCCAATATCTGCTACAGCAACATCGTCCCAAAATGATTGCGATTATTGGTGTAGATGGATATGATTACATCCCCCAATTGTTAGGAAGGTACGAGGAAACTATGTGATATTTACTCAATCAAGACTTCATCGCCTTTTTAACCAATTCTGGAATCTGAGAAAGACGTTCAGCAACAGTCACTTTTGCGGCTTCAAAAGCAGCTAATTTACTTTGTGCGGTGCCAAAATTAGGCTCACGTCCAATAACTGTAGCCAAGGTACCACTTTGTCGCCAATTTTTTGGTCTTGGTGCGTGTCTACCTGCAATATAAGCAATGACTGGTTTATCAATGGCTTCAGCAATATACTTTGCTGCTGCTTCTTCACTATCGCCACCGGGTTGACCGACTAAAACTATCGCTTGTGTGGTTTCATCTTCATCGAGAATTTGCAGCCATTGCAGAAAGGATGAACCGACGATCGCATCACTACCAATACTCACACTAATGGATTGCCCTAAACCAGCTTTAGTTAGTTCCCAAGCAACCTCGTATGTGAGGGTACTGCTGCGGCTAACGATACCAACCGGTCCTGGTCTATATAATTCACTGGGTTGAGTACCCAAAAGAATTTTACCCGGTACGATAATTCCCGGACTGTTGGGACCTACTATCAAGGTTTCACCCGCTTCTGACTGACGGAGTAATTGCACCATATCCAAAGGTGGTACCCCACCGGAAATGATAATTATCTGACTGATATGAGAGGCGATCGCTTCTAAGGCTGCATCTAAAACTTGGTACGGATGTACGCAGATAATTGCTGTATCAATTGCGCCGAATTCTTCCACCACCTCTTCCACTAAATCGAAGATTGGCAGATTGTACAGTTGCTGTCCACCACATCCGGGATTGACACCAGCAACTAAATTTGTACCATAAGCTTGCATTTGAGCAATATGATTTGCTGAAATAAATTCAGAAAAGCCCTCAATTAATACCTTACTATCTGGTGTTAAGTTCATAAAACATTTTAGTAGCTTTAGCAATTATCTATGTTCATCTGTGTACCCTACAGGAGTCCGCTAAGGCCTCTACATCTGTGGTGAAAAAATTCTGACCTCATGAGTAAGTAAACCAGAAAAAACCAAAGGCTTTACCCATCACGTTTGGTAAAACTCACAGATGTTGCCACTGCCTCATCTAAATTTTCCAGTACTATCAGAGCATCAGGTTTAGTATTTAATCGCCCTAACAATTTTTGAGCCGCAGCGAACTCAGATCCAGCAATGCGGACAACCAAACGGGGAAAATGATGTCCTCGGCGAGTTTTGGTGCTACAAGCTACACTTGCTGATTGAACTTCGCGGTTGTCCTGCTGCATAAAATTGCTAATGATTTGCACTACTTCCTTAGTCTCAGTTACACCACCGATTAGGTTTAGTAGTATAACTTGAACACTCTTGTCAGCGGCTAAAAAATTTAAGCCTTTAGCAAGGCGATCGCAGAAAGTTGTCGGTGAAACATCTGTGAGCAAAGCATGGCGCAGGTTCAGACAACTACCAGGTTTACCACCTGCACTAGTGACTAAATCCAAGGTAGCCATCATCGAACCAGTACCATTAGCCAAAATGCCAATTTTACCATGCAGTTCTAAACCATCCCAATTACCTAACTGAGGGTTGATGGTACTTCTACCATGACGGTTAGCTGTTTTTACGGCTATTTCCTCCAAATCTGGATGGCGGCCAATGGCCCGTTCATTGATACTGACTTTACCATTGAGAGCCATAACTTCACCTGAAGCATTTACGGACAGGGGACTAATTTCCACCAAATCCAAGTCTTTTTGGATAAATAACTGATACATTTTGTCAACTACAGAGCTGACAGACTGGATTAATTTTCCGCGTAAACCCATTTTTAACGCCAGTCGCCGCGCATAGAAAGCAGAAAATTCCTGTTCAACCACAACGTGATGCATTTTTTGCCCTGGGGATTCCCAGTCGATATCCGCTTCCGTGCCGCCTAAAAGCACTGGTCGGCACACAGCAGTATCTAAGACTACTGCTAGATAAAATTCTTTTTCCCCTATATACTGGGATTCTCCTAGTATAACTTCCGGTAACTCGCCCCAAATTGGCAAATTAAATATAGTCTGTGCCGCTGCGATCGCGTCAATTGTTGTTTCTACAAACCTCACCCCACCAGCTTTCGCCCTTTCTCCCGTGTATACTTGGGACTTCAGTACAATCGGGTAGGGAATTTTTAACCTTTTCAAATCTGTAGGATGGTCAATTCGTTGGGAAGGCAATACGGGAATGCCTATTTTCCCAAACCATTCTTTAACTTGGTACTCCAATAGCTCCATATACTTGCACCCTATATTTACACTTCCAAAAGCATTTTGCCGGTGCTGATTTTAACTGTTCATAGCACTAGAATTACATAATTAAGCTGCTTTCGTGTTATTTAAAGTAATTTATTCATTGTGTATTAATTCTATCGGATTATATCCAGAATGCCAATGTATTTTTTTAGATGGGAATATGAATACTGTAATATAAAAAGTTATTATTTACTCATTAATTTAGTAAGTAAGTAAAAAACTCTGGTGTTGCCGTTGCCAAAAAGACTGAAACAATGGAAGTAGAAGCTAGATTCATATATAAACTATGCCTGAACTTCCCAAAAGTCTGGAAGAAGCCATCGCTCAATCTCGCATGGCCACCCAAGCCGCCCTTACAGACGGGTACACTCGCTTACAAGTTGATTTTCTGTTCCCCGAACTAAAACTGATGCCCGTGGCGGCGGAATTTTTGCCCGTATTTGCCAAATATGATTCCCGTCTGAAAGTTTTCTTTGCCGATGCTGGTGCTGCGGCCCTGGCTAACCGTGATTGGCAGGATACACCATTTACAATTTTGGATATCGGTACAGGTAGGGCGGCCTCCCTACAATCGAAAATTCACCCAGATGATGAAATTTTCTTATTTATTTCCCCCTCCTCTGTAGAAGTTCCCCAGGTGGAAAAGTTATGCGAAGAGATAGGCGATCGCCCTTTTGTGATGTTAAATCCCCGCCTGGAAGATTCTGGGGTTGTGGGTATTGGTTATACAGCTAGGCAAACCCGCCAGCGTTTTATTAGTACCATTGAATCTTGTTACTACCTGCGTCCTGTGGATGATACCACTGCTGTATTTCGCTGCTATCCTGGACTATGGGAGGTCTGGGTAGAAACAAATGGCGAGTATGAAAAAGTGGCGGAATTACCCAAAAGACCAACAGGTGATGAGTTGGATATGATTGTCATCCAAGGACAACCACAAACACTTCAGGATGGTGTACCGGCGAAAAAGCCGAGTGTGTTGAAGAGTTTACAACGCTTCTTGAAGGCTTTGAGTAGTTAGTCTGAAATCAGAAAAATCAACCACAGATGTAGATTGTCTGTATCTGTGGTTGAAATTCAATGTAGTAACTCTTCTACCTGGTGCTGATGCCACAATTTTTTGTAAAGACCATCTGTTTGCAATAGTTCTGAGTGATTGCCTATTTGGACAATTTTGCCCTTATCCATCACAAAAATCCGGTCAGCCGTCGCCGCCGCCGATAGCTGATGAGTGATGAAAATTATGGTTTTGCGACTGCCTTTACTGGTAAGATTACGTATAATTTTTGTAGCAGTTTGATTATCTACACTGGAAAGGGCATCATCTAAAATTAGGATTGGAGCCTCCACCAACATCGCCCTAGCTAAGGCGGTACGTTGTCGTTGACCTCCAGAAAGAGTTATACCCCGCTCCCCCACAATGGTTTCATATTCCTGGGGAAAATTCCTAATTTCGCCATCAATTTGGGCTATTTTAGCAACATCCTCTATGAGTTGTAATTCACCGACTGGGTCACCGTAGCGGATATTATTCTTAATTGTAGTGCTAAACAAAAAACTATCTTGAGGAACATAGGCGATGGACTGACGTAAATCCGCCAATGATATCTTAGTAATATCGACATCATCGAGGAACAATTGCCCGGGTGGAATATCTAACAAACGCGGTAAGGCATTAGCTAAAGTTGATTTACCAGAACCAATGGCCCCCACAATGGCTAGTGTTTCCCCAGGAAAAATAGTAAAGCTGATATTATCTAAAGCCGCAGTACTGGCACCAGGGTAGGTAAAGCTGAGATTAATGGCCTTGATTTCTCCTTTAATCTCATTCTTGGGCAAATGTACAGTATCCGGTGCGTCTTGAATTTTCGGTGTTACAGACAGAATAGACTCCAGGCGGTCAATACTCACTTCACCACGTTGATAAGCTGTAATCGTAAAACCTAATAAAGCTGTGGGAAACACTAAACGTTCTACATAAATCAGCAGGGCCAAAAAATCTCCTACAGCCAGAGTTCCCGTAGAGATTTGTAAGCTTCCCAGCCAGATGATTACCAGAGAACTGAGATTAGCTAAACCACCAATTAAAGGAAACAGTATATTGCGGCTTTTAGCCAGTTGTAGGTTAGCCGCCAATAGCTGCTGGTTCTTTTGACCAAACGCTCGACGCTCATTGTCTTCTTGGGCGTAGATTTTAATTAAAGCAATACCGCTAATGTCCTCTTGAATTAGTTCACTGATGTCGGATAGTTCTTCTTGTACTACAGCTTGCTCCTTACGGAGACGATTGCTAAATAGATGTACTAACCAGAACATGAAAGGATACACAGCCAAAGAAGCTAGTGTAAGATTGACACTAATTGTCAACATTATTGGTAGGGTGAGAGCATAGGCAAAGATAGTATTTGCTAAACTCAGTACAGCAAAACCCACCAACCTCCTCACATTGTCTACATCACTGGTGGCCCGATTAATTAAATCTCCAGCAGTATTAGTGACAAAATAAGCGGGTTCTAGCTTGAGTAGGTGTTCAAAAATGCGTTGTTTCAGGTCAAATTCTACCTGTCGCCCCACCCCAAACAGCCAAATCCGCGAAGCCATACGGATGAGCCACATGGCGGAAGTGAGCAAGACAATTGGGACTACATAATATAATATTTGGTTGAAATTAAAGCTAGCCGAAAGTTGGTCAATGGCTGAACGAATCAACCAGGGAATATAAACACCCAGCCCATTGACAGATAATAAAGCAAGAATGCCTAATGTAGTTTCCCGCCAATGGGGACGTAAATAAGCACCGATTTTAGCCAGTCGTCGAGATTCTGCCATTAAAGCGATATTGCAACTTAATTATCCTGAGGATCAACTGCTGATAAATCTCTGATGTTATGGGAATTTCAGCAATCTGCCCTATCCTACTTTAGCGAATAGAGAAGCCAATCAAGCAGCAAGTCAATATTTTTCAGGTTAAACCACAGATGCCGACAGATAAATATGATCAAATATCTGTGGTTCATTATTCGCTGATTCCTATTTTTGCACTCTCAGCTTTAGCGAGGTGCTTGGTCACCACGCAAGAAAAAGTAAATCTGGTTGAGATAACTTTCCCATACTTGGGTTGTCAGTTGCAGGGTTTCCGCACTGGGTACAAAGTCCTCAATTCGCAAGCCGCGAGTGCTGTCTGGACGAGTTTGGGCTAGGTAAGGTGAAACATTCACACCCAAAGAATTAAAGGCTATATTTGTATGACTTTGTTCTTGATTGAACAAGATATTATTCCCCACCACATCAGAAATTATCGGGGGTGCAGTTGCTGGTCGCAATGCCACCAGAGCCTCTACAGAATTAGTATTGGGTCTCATGGATGAAACTACTCTAGAATCCTGAATAAATTCCTGTGTTGCTAAGTTGGTATATCCTAATGTTGCTATGGGTACCCTGACCAAAAAGTAGGCGATCGCCGGTGTACTTGCCAACAGTAAAATTGTCAGCGACCAACCCAGCAAATAACCCCCTGGTTTTTCTATCCCGCCCCCCTTAATCTTCTGGGCGGCAAACATCATTAGTAAAATAGAAGCGCCTAAAGGCTTGAGGGGAAATGATACTACCTTCCACAGAGATGCCACAGCCGGTTCATTAGGGTTAATAAACGACAAAGCTATGACAATCAAAACAACGACTAAAACTAATCTCCCGATAAAGGTTCCCGAAGGATAAAACCTCTGAAACAAGGAGTATACAACAGTGCCAATCAGCAGCCATAGCAGTACTCGGCTTAGTAATAGAAACATAGATTAACTCTCAAATTTTTTGGGGCTGTAAGCCAGTTTCAAATAGGAGTTTCCCCCATGAGTAACTGACATACACGTAATGATCAGTCTAGAGATTCACCGACAGAAGATGTATTTTATCGTCAAATTGTAATCGTACTATTACTTGAGAGCAAATACACCCAGCCTAAGACCTCGTAGTGATTTTAGTCCAATTTTTTCATACTGCCTCTATTATTTGTCATTTTTCGGATGGGTAATGTGGCATCAGTAAACTAAATTAATTGAATGGTTGTCAATTCTCAAGGAAAAACTATGTCTTCTGCAAGGCCGAGCATCTTAGTAACGGGGGGAGCTGGATATATTGGTTCTCATACTGTATTGGCTCTTAAGCAAGCGGGTTATGAAGTTGTCATACTTGATAATCTGGTTTATGGGCATCAAGATTTGGTGGAAAAGGTGTTGCGCGTAGAACTCGTAGTGGGGGATACAGGCGATCGCCCTTTGTTGGATGCCTTATTTAAAACCCGCAATATTACTGCTGTTATGCACTTTTCCGCCTATGCCTACGTAGGTGAGTCTGTGACTGACCCGGCTAAATATTACCGTAACAATGTTATGGGTACTTTGACGCTGTTAGAGGCGATGCTGGCTGCATCTATTAAAAAATTTGTCTTCTCTTCCACCTGTGCGACCTATGGAGTCCCGGAAATCGTACCTATACCGGAAAACCACCCCCAAAACCCCATTAACCCCTATGGGGCTAGTAAGCTGATGGTAGAGCGGATTCTTTCTGACTTTGATGTAGCTTATGGTTTGAAGTCAGTATGTTTTCGCTACTTTAATGCAGCTGGTGCTCATCCGAGTGGCTTACTAGGGGAGGATCATCAACCAGAAACCCACTTAATCCCCTTGGTGCTGCTCACAGCTTTGGGTAAAAGAAATTCTATTTCTATTTTTGGCACGGATTACCCCACCCCTGATGGTACTTGTATTCGTGATTATATTCACGTCAGTGATTTGGCAGATGCCCATGTTTTGGGTTTGCAATATCTCTTAGAGGGTGGGGAGAGCGAAGTTTTTAACTTGGGTAATGGTAATGGCTTCTCCGTCAGAGAAGTGATTGCAGCCGCAGCAGAAGTTACCGGTATGAGTATACCAGTGGCAGAATGCGATCGCCGCCCCGGTGATCCCCCTTCTCTGATTGGTAGTGGTGAGAAAGCCAGAAAAATGCTCAATTGGCAACCTCAATACCCTGGGATTAAAGATATTGTCACTCATGCTTGGCAGTGGCATCAACAGCGACATATGTATATGTAATTACAGGGTTTTCGGAATATTCTAGGAGGTATTGCAATACCTCCTCTTGAGGTTATAGCAACCGCCAAGGTGGTTAGGACACAAACAGAAGATAAAACCATTGAAATTCAAGCGTTTCAAGGCTTCCCCCTGCCCCCTGCCCCCTGCCCCCTGCTATACCTTACCCGAAGTATCATAAATCCAATAGCCAAAGTCATAACAATTACCAGGGCTAGCACGGTAATACTTAACCGTGACCTGACATTCACATCTTGAGTGGGTGTATTATTGGTTTGTTTGACTGCATTTATGGCTGTTCCCCTAGCTACAGTCACGTCAAACTCAAATTTAAATGGTTTAAAACTGCCCTCAGTGGTAGGTTTACCGATTAGCTGTAGCTGATACCGTCCTGGCTTAGGGAACATAATTTCAGCACCGGGAATACCTTGATAACGTTCAGCCGTCACCGGTTCTAAATCGGGTGCTATGAGGGCTGGTTCTCCGGGTACATAAGGTTGAGCATAAATCAATAATTCACAATCACACTCTGTCAAAGGAAGCACCTGACCACCTTTACGAG
Source organism: Anabaenopsis sp. FSS-46 (assembly GCF_029891665.1). Taxonomy (NCBI): domain Bacteria; kingdom Bacillati; phylum Cyanobacteriota; class Cyanophyceae; order Nostocales; family Nodulariaceae; genus Anabaenopsis; species Anabaenopsis sp. FSS-46. The sequence goes on from NZ_JANQDG010000046.1 coordinate 13,856, forward strand.
TCAAAGCAAACCAAGCTTGGGTAGGTTCCCCAGCACGAGGCTGGTCATTTGGTTCCATGTGGAGAGTAGCACCCACATCTTCAGCTATTTGCACTTGATGAGCAAACAGAGGATGAGCTGTAATTATTGACATAACTAAGCAAGTCAAAAATAACAAGTAATAGATAATTCTTGGTTTGTTACCATACCAGTAACTAGGATTTGCTTGGGGGTACATAAAACTTTTGTATATTTAACTTTGACCAAAACCAACTTGAGCGCACCAATAACACGCCCACGGTAACAGTTCCTAGTAATACTACCGCTAATTGATTGCCCCATGTTAACTGCAAGGAACCTAAATAATGGGAACCAATCAATACAGCATGAATAGAACTTAAAAGTAAAGCTGGTAAACTCAATAGATGAATCTGTCGCCAAAGTTTACCCAAATATTTTTGCAGTGATTCAAAACTTGTCAAGGCTGCGGGGGTAATTAACACTAAAGCTGCAGCACCCGCAGCCATACCCCAGCGAAAATCCGGCGGTAAGAACCAGAACGCTGCCAATTGCCACTGCAATGAATGTGCCATCATGTGGGTGGTATGCACCACAGCCAGGACAAAAGCACCCACACCCAAACCGCGACGGTAACGCAAGGGTGAAGCCCACAGGCGGCTTATAGGACGGGCAATTAGTGCCAAGATTAAGCAGAGTAAGGCGGCGTGTCCAGTATAATCTACCATGGTGTCGCCAGTCCGTAACAAAGTTAGTACGCCAATGGTGAGTGTTACCCAGCCGCCTAAGCGAAATAATTGACTGCGCTGGTCTTTATTTACCAAGGAGGTGGAAACACCCACACCTAGCATAGTGGGTAGGGTTCCCAGGCCAAAAGCCAGCATGGTGGCTGCACCCATCCATAAATTGCCTGTTTCCGCAGCTTTAATCTGAGCAGCATATAAGAAACCACAGGGCATTAAACCCCAGGTCATGCCTAAAAGTATGGGTGTCCACCATCTGTTTTGATGGGAAAGTTGCAGCATCCCTAGACTCAGACGCTCATGTAAACTTCCTTTGAGTAACGGATGTAATACGGGGATGCGCGGTAGTAAATCCGGTGTTACTTGTCCTAAACCAAACCAAATCAGCATTAATCCGGTAATAATTGCCATCCAACGCCGGAAATCACTACCTACACCGGCAAACTGACCACCTTGGAGTAAGACAGAACCCAGGGACCCTATACCAGCACCAACTAGGGCATAGCTGAACATTCGCCCTAAGTTTAACAGGAAATGAAATTTCAATTGTTGTCGCCAGGTATTGGGTATTTTTTTTTCTGGTGTCGGTTGGGGGGAAACTGTTGCTCCTGTTCTTGGCTGCTGAGATAGGGAAAAGGCCACGGTTAAAGGGCCACACATCCCAAAGCAATGCCCAAAACTGCCCAGTAACCCCAGGATGGTGATCAGTGACAAATCTAGCATTATGATAAATTCCCCAGGCACTCTTCTAGTGCGGAAACTTACCGTAAGTTCTGGGATTTGTCAAAAGACGAGCTGTCAAACTTGGCTGACGGGGTGAGAGAATATATTAGGTTGGTTGGTGCTATGGGGTATCTTTGGAGGGGGCGTAAGATCCCCGACTTCTTACATAATTGAAATAATCTCATATAATTTGTCCAGAAGTCGGGGATCTGTGTGACTCGAAGATCATGTATTTGATTATGTTGACGATTAGGCAGATCCTTCCCTGGAATATCAACAAGCTCACGGAACTAGAAAAGCTAGGCTGAGATTTTCGTAAAGAATCCCGTATTTGTGGCCGTCTTGATTAACCCAGCCATCCAAGTAACTCCTCTTATGACCCGTCTAATTTGTGCTAGTACCGGTAAATCAATTAATCTCCTGAGTGAACTGGCTAATAGTGGTGAGGCTAAAGTTTGGCGAACTGATTACAGTGGTTATTTAGCTAAAATTTATCACCAGTCCACACCGGAACGAATGCAAAAGTTAGCGGTGATGCTCGACTATCCACCCCCTGATCCAAATCACGACATCAGTCATATTTCTTTCGCTTGGCCTCAGTCAGTCCTCAAAAATGCTCAGGGTGATTTGGTGGGGTTCTTAATGGGGGAAATTCGGGGGGGAAAAGAAATTTATGATGTGTACAACCCCACACGTCGCAACAAAATATGTAAACTACCGGCTGACTGGCGGTTTCTCCACTACACAGCCCAGAATATTGCCTCAATTATAGGGGCATTACACGATAAAGGCTATGTATTAGGTGATATTAAGCCGCAAAATATTTTAGTCAATGATCAGGCTTTACCTTCAATTATTGATACAGATTCTTTTCAGGTGCGTCATCCTCAAACTGGTAAAGTTTACCGTTGTTTGGTGGGAACCCCTGAGTACACACCACCGGAGTTAATTGGTCAGGACTTTGCAACCATTGAGCAAACAGAAATCCATGACCGATTTCGCTTGGGGATGATTATATATCAGTTATTATTCAGTGGTCAAAGTCTGTATGCAGGGAGGTGGAAAGGTGCAGGGGAACCGCCAGAACCCGGTGAATATATCCGTCGGGGTATATGGCTATATTCTCACCATCAGTTACTAGAACCCGTAGATAGAACCATACCCCTAGAAATTCTCCATCCACAGGTAAAAAGTTGTTTTCTCAGATGCTTTAATGATGGGTATAAAAATCCTGATTTACGCCCCAGTGCCGAGGAATGGTTCCAGGCCTTAAGAGTTGCTAGTCAAAGTTTAATACTCTGTAAGCAGATTGACAGTCATTACTATAGCCAAAGTTATGGTAGCTGCTATTGGTGCGATCGCGTTAGTAAAATTGGCGTTGAGATTTTTCCAGGGAGGGTGAGAGTCCAGCCCCCTCCTCCTAATTATGCACCCCAGAGCCAACCTGTAACCAGTGCAACGACTCAAACATCCCCAGTAAAAGTTACAACTTCACCCAGTGGTAACTTTTCACCCAGAACCCTCACCGGTCATTCTGACTGGGTTTATTCTGTATTATTAGCTACTAGCGCCATAGTGGGATTAATGACCACTCAAATTTATGCTTATATGCGTTATGGTTTATTTCCCACAAATCCTATAAGTGTCATTACCGGTTCACCTTTATTAGAAAACACCCTCACCGGTCATTCTGACGATGTTAATTCTGTAGGATTCAGCCCGGATGGTCAAACCCTGGCTAGTAGGAGTGGGGACAAGACTATCAAACTGTGGGATGTGAGGACAGGTAAACTTCGCCACACCCTCACCGGTCATTCTCACTCTGTTAATTATGTAGGATTCAGCCCAGATTCTGTAGGATTCAGCCCAGATGGTCAAACCCTAGCTAGTGGGAGTGTGGACTACACAATCAAACTGTGGGATGTGAACACAGGTAAGGTTCGCCACACCCTCACCGGTCATTCTAACTCGGTTTGGTCTGTAGGATTCAGCCCAGATGGTCAAACCCTAGCTAGTGGGAGTGAGGACTACACTATCAAACTGTGGGATATGAACACAGGTAAGGTTCGCCACACCCTCACCGGTCATTCTAGCGTGGTTGATTCAGTAGCCTTCAGCCCGGATGGTCAAACCCTAGCTAGTGGAAGTTGGGACAAGACTATCAAACTGTGGGATGTTACCACAGGTAAAGAGCTACACACCCTCACTGGTCATTCCGACTGGGTTAGGTCTGTAGGATTCAGCCCGGATGGTCAAACCCTGGCTAGTGGGAGTGATGACAAGACTATCAAACTGTGGGATGTTACCACAGGTAGAGAGCTACACACCCTCACCGGTCATTCTGACCAGGTTTCGTCTGTAGGATTCAGCCCGGATGGTCAAACCCTGGCTAGTGGGAGTTATGACAACACTATCAAACTGTGGCGGTTAAGGTAGCAGTGAATCAAAGTTTACCCAGGACTTCACATCCCCGACTTCTATGATGCTCTGTGACCACCTGAGAATATTTCGGACAGAAGTCGGGGATGTATAACCTCAACCTGCACATAATCCGGCGATCGCTATTGTGGAGATGATGGAGGGCGATCGCTATTGTGGAGAGTATGGAGGGCGATCGCTATTGTGGGGATGATAGAGGGCGATCGCTATTGTGGAGATGATGGGGGGCGAGCGCTATTGTGGAGATGATAGAGAGCGATCGCTATTGTGGAAATGATAGAGGGCGATCGCTATTGTGGAGATGATGGGGGGCGATCGCTATTGTGGAGATGATAGAGGGCGATCGCTATTGTGGAGATGATAGAGGGCGATCGCTATTGTGGAGATGATAGAGAGCGATCGCTATTGTGGAGATGATGGGGGGCGAGCGCTTTTCTTACCCTTTCAATAGTCTAAAGCAACACATTGTTACTAATCTTTCTCAAGATAATTACCTTTCCTTGTTTTAATTGTATCGCTTTTCTAATTTTAAGTTTCTCTTTTCTAAGTTTTTGTCTAGTTAATTCTAGAGCAATTAATTCTTGAGCGCGCTCTTCAATTTTTATTTGGCTCTCTATTGACATTTCTTTGATTTTTTCTCTCAGGTTTTTAGCCATTATGTGTAACCTTCCTCTTGTAATTTCAATAGATGGTCTTTGTAGCGTGCATCGGCTTTTTTAATTAGTTGTGTATAAAACCGTTTTTGGCTAACTCCAGATTTATCACCAGCTACCAATAATATTCCTTGTCTTTTTGGGTCAAAAGCAAATGCTACACGCCAAACACCACCATGAACAGAAAAACGTAATTCCTTCATGTTGCTGTACTTCGATCCGTTGAGAGTGTCAACATGGGGACGCTTTAGCTGTGATCCAAATTCTTCTAATAACTTTGCTGTAGCAAGTAACTCCTCTTGTACCTCTTGGGACAAAGCATCAAACTCTGGCTCAAAATCCTCATGAAATTCTACAGTCCATCCCACTAACTTATTATCGTCAAAATCTTATACTTTTTCAAGGTTATATCACATAACCATAGAAATCAAATTTCATCTACAATCGGGGTCATTTTGAGCCAAAAAAAATGGGCTTTAGCTGTGGCTGATTACATCCAAGCTATTGCCATTAATCCTAATTACTTTTTATCTTACAGCGATCGCAGTCTTTTTGACAATTACTTAACAAATCTTCACAAACCCAGGGAGAACCTGTAACCACACCTAGGAAACCACATCCCCTTTATTTTTGTCTGTAGGATTTCAAACCCTCCCTAATAGGAGTGGGGACACCACTATCAAACCGTGGATTGGGGCATCTTTTACTACTTCGGTCAAGACAACTGCACCCCAGAGCTAACCTGTAAAAACTCCTACCCCTAAAAGGAACCTAGCCCTAAACCATCCCCGCAGGGTAAAAATATTATTAGCTACTAGCGCTATAGTGGGATTAATGACAACTCAAATTTATGCTTATAGCCTTTTTCAGGCTCATGAAGTACACACCAATTCCCTATTTTCTATTCCCTGTTCCCCGTTCCCTCAAACTAAAAAAAATTGTACCTCACGAGCATGGGAAATGCTATATATGCGTTTTGCTATGGACGAGTTTCGACTCATTCCCAGTAAGACGAGCAACGACAACTTGAACACTTACGCAGAAGATACCCAGAAGCTGAAATTATTTCAGAAGTTGGAAGGGGACTCAATTTTAAACGGAAAAAATTCCTCGTAATTCTGGAACGAATCATCGAAAGTTAACAACATCTTGTTAGCATCTACAGGCATTATAGATGTAGATATAGAAAGATAAATTTTCAAATGACCATATACTTTTACAAGGTGTGGCAACCTTATGGCTGTTTTTCTAACTTTTCTCCCCACGGGATCACAATTCATGGTACTTACTGGCCCACTGTAGAGCATTATTATCAAGCACAAAAATTTGTTGGCAGTGTAGATGCAGTTATTATACCTGTGATTCATGCAGCCGAAACCCCGGAAGCAGCAGCGGCTTTAGGCCGCTGTCCTACTCGCCAACTGCGTCCAGACTGGGAGATAGTCAAAACCCAAGTTATGGGACAAGCCGTACTGCAAAAGTTTATGACTCATGGCGACATTAAAGAAATTCTTTTGAACACAGGTAATCAAACCCTAGTGGAAAATTCCCCCAATGATTATTTCTGGGGTTGTGGGGTACAAAAAACCGGTCAAAACCATCTTGGTAAAATTCTCATGGCTGTGCGTGAAGAAATCCGCGCATCACAACTTTCTACGGTATTTTTAGGGGGACGTAAGTTAGATTAATTACAGATTAGTGGAAATCGCCTGTACTGGACAGGTAGGGATACACTGTTCACAGACAATACAGCGCGATCGCGTGAATGTCAATTTATATGTTTCCGGTTGTAGGCTGAGGGCTTCTGTAGGGCAAACCCCAGTACACAAACCACAATGGACACAGACATTCTCATCAATGACAATTTCACCTAGGTTGTGAGAAACACTGATATGGCGCGATCGCATCCACTCAATAGCTTCATTTAAGCGGTCAATATCTCCAGACAACTCTACCACAAGTTTGCCAATTTGGTTAGGAGCCACTTGGGCGCGGATAATATTGGCAGCAACGTTAAATTCTTTAGCCAGTAAGTAAGTAACTGGCATTTGAATAGCCCGTTTAGGAAAAGTGAGGGTAACTCGTTTTTTCACAGGTTTAGCAGGGACTTTAGTTTTTTCTACCCTAGCGCGAAGGGAACTTGCACGGGGTGAGATTCCCATGGATCTCGAGTTAAGCGCGATCGCTCTGGGATTAAAGACCCCGTTTAATGCTACATAGAGATCCGGGGGTTAGAAACCCCCGTCTAATAGCTAAAGTCAGATAAATCTGACTAGAAAATCATGTATGTGATCATACTCTAGACCGCCAATAAACCTTTGCGTACCTTTGCGCCAACCTTTGCGCCCTTTGCGTTTAACAACAGATAGTGGATATAAACGAATAGATGATAGATCACATGGGGGGTTTTATCTCTACCCTAAGATAGATGACAAACTTACAGCTATTCTAACTTAAAGTTATTTACACTTGTATAAATTTTAATAAACTGTCTGGTAAATCACTGTCAGCGATCGCCTATATTGAAATTTCTACCCTTGTATATCCCCTAGTTTCCCATGTCCAGACTTTTGATTAGCCAGTACCAAGCAGAAGTAGCCAAAATTATTCAGTTTGGCGGTTCCCGTAAAGAAACTTCTATTCGCGTGGCTTTTCAAAACCTCTTAAATGAATATTGCAAACCCAGAGACTTTCTACTAATTCCCGAATTGGATTTTAAATTACCTAATGGTAAACTAGTTTACCCCGATGGTACGGTTAAGGATGCTTTGCGATTAGATTGGGGTTACTGGGAAAGTAAAGACGAAGATGATAATTTAGATCAAGAAATCGAGAAAAAGTTAAATAAAGGTTACCCTAGTAGTAACATCCTCTTTGAAGATTCCCAAACTGCGGTTTTAATTCAAAACGCCACAGAAACCCAGCGGGTATCGATGAAAGATGCTGAAGCTTTAGACGCACTCATTACCAACTTTATTAATTATGTCAGACCGGAGGTTAGAGATTTTCGGTCAGCTATAGATAGTTTT
>NZ_JANQDG010000047.1:0-38392 GCF_029891665.1 Anabaenopsis sp. FSS-46
TAATTGGTCAGCATAACGTTTACCTTGCTCCGCATCACGGGCAATTTGCCGAAATTCCTGATTGAGAAATTCATGGGGTAGCTCCCAGTTAATCAGGGCCGCGGTGGCTGGGAAAAAGAATTGTATGGCTTGGGGAAAATAGTCGGTAAGTATCTCTTTCCAAGGGCTATCAAAGTCAGCGCGCTCGTTCATGTTATTAATGACTTATAGCAACCGCCAAGGTGGTTAGGACATAAACAGAAGATAAAACCATTGAAATTAAAGCGTTTCAAGGCTTCCCCCTGCCCCCTGCCCCCTGCCCCCTGCTATAATTATGTCCCGATATTTTCACGCCTGTTTGGGGTGTGTCAAAGGGTTAAATTAATTCATTGGATGTACTGACACAAGCTATTTCCGTGGGGGCTGGGTCGGGATAAATTGCTAAAGTGTGATAATCAGGAGCAGTGTCTTGATATAATATTCTGAAGGTATAGAGTTTACTCCTGTTTCCTTCTTCGGTAATTACTGTTAAAAGTGTATTATCTGTTTTGGGTATTCCGGGAATATTGAGCCGGGGAATGCGCCGCAGTTGAATGACATTTGCGGCTGAGTTTTTACAGTCTCCGGAATTTAAGTTACGTTCTGCTCCCAATTGCATACACATCGGACCATCAAAGTCCATTGTTACTTGTGATGGGTCGTTTAACCAAACTTTCTTAATTGTTTCCCCTGCTGGGAGAAAGCTTAAGTTTGTCCCTTGTTGATAGGAAACTTTGATAGTAGGTACTACTCCCCCTAAACCTTGCGCTTGACAGGAAAACAGGGAACGCAAAACGGCATTATTAGCTAAAGTTCGCCCTGTATATAGTAAGATGGCAACTGAGAAAATTAGAGGGGTGAGAGTCCAAAAATTAGCATATTTGAGAATGTGTTTCATAGCTACCAATGGGAAAACGGCGATTAGGGTGACTGGGGTTAATTAAGTCCGGTAGGATGCCCAACCCAGAATATTGCTATTATGAGAAATAACGAATTATATAGTCATCCTATTTGACTTGAGAAATTATGAGTGAGGAAAGGGAACACCGGAACAGGGAACAGGGAACAGAAATTGTTCATGAATCATTTAGGATTGCTATAGTTTTACGGTTCTATTGACGTATATTTCTACCTCTTGGCCAGCTGGGATAAACCAAATATTAGTTCTTTGCATCATTTGAGAAATCGCTTGTTGATTGCGTTGAGATATTTGGGGTACTACTGACCTTAATCCACCTTCCAATATTCCAGCTGGTATGTTGCGTCTATTATTGGTGTTGGTGACGACGGTACTACCACCTTCTATAGAAACTTCGGTTTCAGCACGATTGAATAATTCCGCAGCTTTACCAATACCTCCTAAAATGAATAGACCGGTGTCCATCCCTGCTATTGATCCTGCTTGATCGGGATATTGATTTGCTATTAAAGGTTTACCTTGAGGAGCGCGAAGTACAATTGCATTCTTGGGTAAGGTTCTTTCTATCAACTCACCGTTCTCTTCTGAGATGATTTTGACTACATTTAACTGTAGTAGACCTTGTTCGGAAATAGAACGAATTTCACCCAATAATTCTGTATTAGCAGGTACTGCGATCGCCCCATCTATAGATTTTAGTGGTTCTTTCAACTGTACCACAAATATATTATCTTCTTCTTGAGCGTCATTATTCCTAGCTCTAGTAGTTTCCCCAAAGATGGCCGTTGCTAATACGGCTTTAGCATTAGTTCCTACCTTGACAGATTTCGGGTTTTGTGATTGTGCCTGACTGACTAAAATCTCTGGTTGTGGTGGTGTTTGTCCCGGTTGCAAGTTGGTTGCATAAGTCTTAACTTCTGGTACAGATAAAGCTGTATTTACTCTTGATTGACCGGTGGTATTTACCTGACCATAACTACCCAACTTGGCTAACCTTGTCCATTCCTTCAGGGGGTCTGGTGGCGATACTGCGGGGATAACAATCGGTGGGGGTGTAGAGTCCATAGCTATTGGTGGGATAGAAACTGAAGGAGACGCGGGTTGCTCAATAATAGGAACTGAAGGAGGTGCGGGTTCTTGAATAGTCTGCTCAACTCTGACTATTTTATTTGGAGATGTCTCCAGTGTTGTAGGTGTACTTGCTCTCACCTGTGGAGTTTCCACCCGCGCAGGTGGTCTATTTCTGAGATTTTCTTGAGCTGCTCTGACGGTCTGTACTTGTTCTGCAAGGGCTAACTTTGTCTTGAGTATCTCCACCTCTTGTGCTAAATTTACTTCAGGAGCTTCACTCATAGCCGGTGATGGAACCGTTGGGGAAACTAAATTACTTCTGGGTCTTTGATTGCTGCTATTCATAATTTGGGATAAAAACACCCCAGCAACTACCACTACAGCTAAGGTAGCACCACCTACTAAGGCTAACTTAGCAAAGGGATTAGATGACAGTGACTGCTCGGTTTCTACTTCTTCGGGGGGAATAGTGTGAGCTTCAAAGCTAGTTAAATCTTGTTGTGCTGACTCTTCTTCAAAACCCACCAATTGAGCTATTCTAGACTCCCAATCTAACAAGTCTATTTCTGGTTCATGGTGCTCAGGGGTTGGTTCCACTGTATATTGTGGAGAAATTTCTGGGTGAATTGAATAAGTATTCATGGTGTTTTAGTTGGTTTTAATTTCAAGAACAGTTTGTGTCTGTAATGTCGCATATCTGGTAAATTTCTAGCCTAGCTTCTCCTAAGCGGTATGCTGCTAAATCCCAAGATGACCCTTGGGGTGGAATTGAAGTTAGAGGTTTATCTATGGCTCTGACTAAAATTTGTTTATTGAACTCATTTGAGGTTCCTAGATTATTAGAACCACTAAAGTTTAATTGATTAGCTAACATTTCAACTTTCCATTTACCATTACCTATTTTTTCCGGTTGAGATACTCTTTGTACTACTAATATATATTCAGATTTGTTATTAATAAATTTTCCCGTCGGACTTAATTTAGTAATTTCCTCCTGAAACTTGGTTTTCAAATTATTAGCTAAAAGTTGGGAACTAATTTCCCAAGCTGTGATTGGCGGCTGTTTTTGTGACCAGGTAAGCATTAAGGTCATGGTTTCACCGACAAATCGGCGAATTGTTTCTGGATGTCTTTCATCACTTTGTTGAGGGTCTAAGGTAATCGCTCGACCATCAGCAAGTTGGGCTAAACTTTGGGGTGTCAGTTGCTGTTCTAAATCTTGAATCATGGAACTATGAAACAAAATCAAGAGCAAGCTAAATAAATTTAGCCCAAATGTCCCTACCGCTAATAGTGGTAATATACTACTTTTTCTCTTCTCTGGCTTGACTAATTGCATAAATATTTGCCTTGATAAATTTGAGAATAATTTACTTAAAATAGATAGTCACTTGTTACTTTAATTTCTACAACGGTTTGATTTATCCTCCCTGACAATAATGGAGTTGTCCACTAAACAAAAATCATGAATTTCGTAAATCTCTAGTTGGTCAGCGCGATGGCTAGAAATTGCTTTTTGGATGTCCGTACTACTATCTCTTAGGGGGTAAGGAAAATAATCGATCGCACGCACTAAAAAATCTTTATTAAAGGGTGTGACTGCTTTTCTCCGGTCATCTTTTCTGGTCTGAATTAGGTCAGCTATCATCCCTACTCGCCACTTCCCCGGAGCTATTGTTTCTGGGGGGTAAATTCTTTGAATGACTAATTCTGCTGAGATAATTTGATTAGGATTGTTTGAAAATACTTCTGGTGGGGTCATTTGGGCGATCGCACTTAAAAAACCCGGACGAAAATCTTCTGAGATCGCAAAACTCCCTACCCAACTGCTGGTAGTGACTCGTTGGTTACCTCCTTGGGGGGTTCTGATGGGTATTCCTGGGTCTGGTTGGGGTTTTGCAGCTTCTGTAATGGTTTGTGGGGGGAGGGTTCCTGACCAATTAAACATCAATGTCATGGTTTTACTGATGAATTGGCGAATCGCTTCGGGGTCCCTAGCTAAATCATCCACAGCGCCTATAGGTTGACCATCAACCATTTCCACAAAGTTGGGGGGTTTTCTCAGACTCAGTTGGCGAATGTTTAACCCTTGTAAAATGAACAGAAATAATACTGCTAGATGTAAGCTGAAAGTGGCGATCGCAAAAATTGTGAGAAAATTGATACTAGATTTTCTTTTTCGGAGTAGTTTCGTCATTTGCACACCGATGGGATGTTTAGATTCTATTTTTGATTAAGGCTGTACTATTATTAATGGCGCTAAAAATCGCAAATCCTCCTGCACCTGCGACAGCTAAGGATAATACTGGCGCTAAAATTCCCACAAAGATAATAAACCACATTAAATCAGGGTTAGCATTGGGGTTTTCTGCAGGTCCATTGATAATTACTGCTGCAGTCACAGCAGCAATGATATTAAATGAAATCTTAGTAATTCCCGCCGCAAAAAAACCTGTAAACCATGCGTAAATCGGTTTACCCCCTACAGGTAGCAAAGATGCGCCTAGGGCTAATGGTCCTAAAGCTGCTATAAGTAACATAGTAGCTTCTATAAGGTTTTGAAACGCATATTGCAAAGAAATTAAGAAGTTTTTAATTCTGGTTTGGGCGGTATTCCCTAATAAAGAGTTAAAGGTAATATCCGAGATATTTCCTGTATTAAATTTCAAGGAACTGACTTGATTTTCTAGCCTTTCAATCCAAATTCTATTCCCATATAAGTTTCTATATTCCCTCCACAGGTTATCAATTTGGTCGCTCGCTCTCGCCAAGCATTGGGTTTGTTGTTCCCCATTGAGTGATTGACAAGGACGAAGTAAAGAACCCGCTACCTCTTCAGCTAAACTCATATTTAATGCTTGCTGATAAGTTTGTTCAGCATCTGCTGTACTAACTACTTGTTGATTGACTGTGTTAATCAAGTTTCTTACCCCCAGCGTTAAACTAGAAAGTAGGCTACCATTTCCCGTATTACTCAAAAACAGCACCACTATAAAAGGCCAAATTAAACCACTTATAGGACGGGAATATTCACTGTTGATCACATCTTTGAGCCATTGCATCATAAAAAACAATAGCGTCCCCACAGCCAAAAATATACCCAGGTTTGTTAACGCCCCATATAAGTTATTACTTGTATTATTTTGTAATAAATCTAGCCATTGGTTATCCCAACTTTCAGCCATGCTTCTAGCAGTTACAGCACCACTATCAAAAGTTTCATTAATCCCAATTTCTGGGAAGATTTGCGCAATATAAACCTGCATTTTCATTGACCATATAGTAATTATCTACCAAACAAATCTGTTTGAGAAGTATTACGGATAAATCTCGCTGCTTCCGTAGCTGTGTCTACCCTGTGAGTACGATTCATTTCTTCCATCTGCTGGGAAATGTTGACTAAATTTAAATTGGAGTATTGTAAAGATTGATGGGTGAGGATACTTTGCGCTAGGGTTTCAGCGCTGATTTTTGCTTGTTCCTGTTGGATTCTAATACCTTGTAACTGTAAACCCGCTTGGTCTTTCTGTATCGTCATCAGTGGGAGAAAAGCATCGCCAGATGCGCCGAGAGTATCAGCGAGTCTTTGAAAGATGTTATTGGAACTTTGGGAAAGTTCGGAAATATTATTTAAGGTGGTTTCAGTATTTTGTAACTTAGATTTTAATCGTATTTGTCCATCTCTCCCCATATAACTTTCTATGGAACCCCTAGTAATTAGGCGATTCATTTCCTGGTTCACACCATTACTGCGCAGTACTGGATTATTTTCAAATCTATCTGTTGTGGGGTTAAATATCATATCTTGATTAAAATTATTACCCGCATCAATTGGGTTAGGTATATTCGCGGCTCCTGTGGCATTATTGAGAGCAGTTTGACCTCTAATTTCTAAAGGTCTTAAGGTTTCGCTCAGATGATTTCTCAGGTAATTTTGCATATCTACAGAATAAAATTGAAACTCAGTCCAAACTTGACCTAATTGTGCTGTTGCTGGGAGGAGTAATAACCAAGAAAAGCCCAAGGTGAGAACAGTAGTTTTGTGCATATCTTTCAACCTGAATAAATTGGACATGATTAACCCCCACGGAGAGCAGCTATTAATTGTCGCGCAAATACCGAAATTGCTTCATATTTATTGTCATGTTGTCCCATTACTTGTTGACGTGCGGTTTGTTCCTGGGGGTTGTTAGCAACTACTGCTAATTGTTCATAACCTGGATAGTAACGACAAAAGGTATAAATCCCGTTGTCATCTAATAACCATTGGCTGTAAATTCCTTCTTTACGAGGGAAAAAGCTTTCTGTCGCATTACGAGAAATAATATTGCGGGGATATTTTAAGATGTTGACAAAACTATCTACTGCTACCGGTTGAATCCTCCCGATTAATCTGGTTGATAAGTTCTGTAAAATTTTGGATGCGGCTTTAGATTTGGCGATGGTATCGGGGTCTTGGGCTGATAAAATAACTCTGATTCCCGCTTTTGCACCATTGGCGCAAATTCTGCCAACTAAATCAGATATTTGGTCAAATTCAAATAAAATCGGGGCTTCGTCAATAAAAAAGATGGAAGCTGGACTACTTAACGCCCTGCGCAAAGCTGCAGAATAAGCACTTAAGGATAATACAGCAGCGTCTTCATTGTCCGAGAGGTTCCGCAGCGCAAATACTAACAGTTGTGCGTCGGTGGGAAAGCTCGAAGGTGCAGAAATAGCTTGTCCAACTCGACTGGAAAGCCAAAATCTTAACCGCAGTTGAATTTGACTCAGAGCATCATCTACTCTTCCACTCACAGCATTTAATTGCAGATGTTCCGGTGAACAGAAATAAAGAAAGTCTCTTAAGGTGGGGGTTTTTTCCCACTCTTGACTCCCAAACCCCCCCGCGATCGCTTGTTTATATCTTTGGGTAATCCCTGGGTCGGCAAAAAATGCTCTTAATGCTAAGTTGAGCAGGGAACGCACAGTTTGGGATAACAGTTGGTTTTCGGTAGATGAGCCTAAAACCATGGTCATTAATGCTGACTCTAAAAAAGCAGTATAATCTAACAGGCGATCGCGCTGGGCTTCTGGACTGAGCGATCGCAAATCAGGCTGTTCAAATAAGTTATTAGATTCTTTGGCAATATCAAAATAAGCCCCATTCCCCTCCATAAACCTTGTATAGTCGGTAAAAGTAGAGGTTCCATCTGGTTTAGGAAAGTCCAGAGCTACCACCGGAATATCATAAGCTAAGGCTTGGGTTAAAATTCCCGACACCAAAACCGATTTACCAGCGCGGGTAGTCGCAAACAGAGCTAAATTTTTATGTTGGTTAAACAAATCCAGATGTATGGGTGTTCCCCCCTCTTCTGCAATTAACTCAAACCCTCGACTATCTCCAGCTTTGGTTAATACTAAAGGCATTAATCCCGGTACTTCACTGGTTAAATATAATTGACGGCGGTTAAACGGTTTAACTAACAAACCCTCCCAAACTATCGGTAAAGATTGTAGCCAAATTTTCCAAGCATATTCTACCTCCCTAATTACCTGGGCGGGTCTTTGAAAGCAGTTTTCTATATATCTTGTGGCTTCATCTAATTTTTCTATGCTGGGACGATGTACAAAAATAGCTATACTCGTATATATTGGTATAGCACCCTCATATAATTGCTCTTGGGCTGCTACAGATTTCTTTAACTTTAATTGAGCGCTGACATCAATAGTTTTACTCTTTTCCTGGGCCATAAGTGCTGTCATATTCGACTGCTTCAGCACCCGTTGTAATGTAGTCTTCACTAAAGCCGGGTTGGCTGCGGTTAACTCGCAGAAAATCTCTGTATCTGTGACAGTTTCTCTGGCTAATAATTCCCACAAATAACGCAACTGAGCGAATTTATTCGGCCACCCTCCGGGTTTTTCTAGAAATGTCAACGCTCCAATATAGCGATTTTTCACATTTACCCAACGACGTTCAGCACAGGGTACACCAGACTCCATCAGCAAAGTTGTACTGTGGATATTTTCTATAAGTAATTGACTACTACTTAACTCTGAATTAACCTGCTCATACAGTCCGTTTTCATCTAAATGAACTAACTGGGGAATGGGTATAGGTGGTGTTTCATTAAATCTTTTCCAGACCTCTTCCCATAGTTGATCAGCATTTAAAGGTTTAACATCTAAACCCATTTTGTTAGATAATAACTGCTCCCAGCGACAGAACCCCTGTTGATAGGACTGGATAATCAGAGTTTCCAGGCGCTCATTTTGCACTTGGGCTAGTTCCCCTTTAAAGTTTAACCACCATAGTTCAGCTTTACCTAATACTTTCTCTATCCAATCATCTGTATATTTCGTATTCGGTTCAATGGTATAGGTTACATATATCCGTAAAAATTTCGGCTTACGAATCCCCGCATTAGTTAGTTCTTGAGTTCTGGCTCTTTCCGATGTCAATAAATACTTAATATCCCGTGATGGTGTCTGCTTGACTAAGTGAGATAGTTCTATTTGTCTTTGTTTATCTGAACTAAATGACCCCATGTGCAA
This sequence comes from Anabaenopsis sp. FSS-46, assembly GCF_029891665.1. Classification (NCBI taxonomy): domain Bacteria; kingdom Bacillati; phylum Cyanobacteriota; class Cyanophyceae; order Nostocales; family Nodulariaceae; genus Anabaenopsis; species Anabaenopsis sp. FSS-46. The sequence goes on from NZ_JANQDG010000047.1 coordinate 8,546, forward strand.
GGTCATCTTTTCCCCTTCAGGAATATCTTTTAAACCAGATTCTATATTATTAAAAATTGTCTCTATTTGCTCGTTTCTTAACGTAGTATGAATTCCCCGACATTCAAACCCAAAAACAAAGCAAAATCTATCTTTCTGAGTGTCTTTGTTTAAAATGTAAGCACCTATGTCACGACCATCCAGGGAAATGCGTAACATGGTGGCTAAATGTAAAGCATCCTCAAATGGTGTTAATCTACTTTCTTGACCGCCGACCTTTATGCTTTGTTTTCCGATTTTCTGCTTCATGGTTAACTTCTAACAAGCTGTAATAACGAGCAAAGCCCCTTGTCCAAGTGGGAACTCCTATGAATTTGCTTAAAAATCGCCAACTCCTACCACCACTTAAGATCCACCAAGTCGCTATTCCCCAACCCGCAATTAATGCTGTCCATAACCATCTTTGAAAATCATCTGCAAATATTCCCCCAAAAACTCCATTTACAATTAAGTAAGCAGCGAGAATAATCACCAACCAGGGAAAGATTTGATCTGCAGGAATTGGACCTAATGAAGGTTGGGCTCCCAGGATTTGATTCACTGGGCGAAATTCTCTATCTGTTTCTTCAGACATACTTTAGTTACTCACATCACCAATTACAAACCCTGTCAGCACATCAGCAACTGTGACCGCAACTACTACTAATAAAGGAACCCTGGCGATACTTTGCCAATCTTCATCTTTCCTAACGGCGTTAATTACACCAACTAAAGAACCTGCAATATACAGTAAATAAATTGCTCGTAAAACGTTAAAGATTAGGCTGACTGCTGTTTGAGTATTACTATTGGTTTCCGTACCTTGTGTTAAAGTATTGCGGAAAAAACTCTCTGCTTTACCAAAAAATTGCGCCTGTGCAGGAAATGCAAAGTAATCTAGCCAAAATAAACTCAGAACCAGGGATACTGCTAGGATTTGACAGAACACAACCCAGGGCTTTGCTAAATTTACTCTCTGTCCAAGCTGGATGACTATTGCTAGTAAACTTCCCAGGAGCAAACAAAACAGCAGCACAGGACTTTTTAAACTGACAACGCTTAAAAATACAGCCACAGCTATCAAAAATGGTACTGATTCCACCACCATCACATACCATGATGACCACATACCTATTAGTTTTCCAGATTTTTCCTGCCCTTTGGTTATTAAACCTCTCCTAAGTTTTTTCACCCTGTATTTTTCAGACATTTTATAGTTTCCCTGTTAACGTCAGTCAGATTTATCCTGTTAATAAGAGCTAATATTTACATTGAAAAATTAAGAAAATCGGCACGCTTCAGCATCATATACTCTCATAACGTCACATCCTATTAAGGATAAGTTAACTTGTTTTTAATGTTCAGTTAAGTAGATGACTCCACTTATACCACACTACTGCCCACCGTTGGAGCTGATTGACATAATTACCGTATTTATGTCTAAACATTCTCTCTGGGATACTTGATTTTTCTCCATAAGTCATCAAGAATAAAAGTAACCTCTAACAAGTTGTAGTCCATCTTGTTACAAACCTAACCTTATCCAATTTTCTCAGTCCGCACCCTGCGGACTTTATTTATTTTCCCAGAAATTCGCCCCGGAACTGATTAACAACCCGGTCTAGTCCCACGGAATGGGCGGCTTTAAATAACAAGCGATCGCCTGGTTGCACAAATGTGATTAATCTAGTTACTAAGTCCCCATGACTGGTAAAACACTCCGTGGGAATACCCTTTGCACCGGCGATCATTGCTTGGGTATCTTCTCCATCTCCTAAAACTAACAACCCGTCTAATTCCAACTTTTGGACGGTTTCACCGACTCTGTGGTGCAATTGTCGGGATTTTTCCCCCAATTCTTTCATCGCCCCTAATACGGCGATTCTGCGTTTTCCCCGTGTATCCGCTAACAATTGCAAAGCTGCAATCATAGCTTCTGGTGCAGCATTGTAGGTTTCATCTAAGATTAATATATCATCAGGTAAGCTCAACCTCTGCGATCGCCCAGTAGGCATATTCACCATCACCCCCCCTTGCAAACCTGACCAATCAACCCCTAAAACCTTCGCCACCGCCAACGCTGCTAAAAAGTTACTAGCATTGTGAACACCAGCTAAGGGTAAAGGTAGCTGCATTTCCCCCACTTGAATAGTTTCTTGATCTAACACCACCCCTTGGATATCACCACCAGACAAGCCATAAGTTACAACTTCCCCCGACCAAACTTGTGCAGCTGTAGCCATTAATAGAGCATTATCATAATTAAGAATAGCAACCCCATCTTGAGGCATTTTCCCTAATAACTCACATTTAGCCTCCGCTATAGCTTGCTCAGAACCGAGTAACTCAATATGTGCCGTACCCACATTAGTAATTACCCCAATGGTAGGTCGAGCTATTTCCGTTAATTCCGCAATTTGTCCCCTCCCCCGCATCGCCATTTCAATCACAGCATAGTCATGGTCTCCACCCAGTTCTAATAAAGTTTTGGGTACACCGATTTCGTTGTTAAAATTGCCATGGGTTTTATGCACTCTTCCCTGAGTCCCCAACACTGCGGCGATTAGTTCCTTGGTGGTGGTTTTACCTACCGAACCTGTTACCCCCATCACCGGGATATCAAAGCGATCGCGCCACCATCTCCCCAGTTGCTGATATACTTTTAAAGTATTACCCACCCGTAACACAGGTAACCCTGGATACTCATCATCACCGTCCACAATCGCCCCTAAAGCACCCTGACCTATGGCCGCAGCCACAAAATCATGACCGTCGAATTTTTCCCCCCGCAAAGCTAGGAACACCTCACCGGGTTTAATCATCCGGGTGTCTGTTTGAATACCGCTGCTCATTTGTGCGAGAGCGGTTGCAGATAAATTCACGGGTTCAGCGCCTAGAACTGTTAACAGTTGGGAGATGGTGGTAGAGCAAGGCATAATTATCTAACGGCTTTTTTGTGATTTTTTTCAGGTGTGGCTACATCAAATTATAGGAAGTTGTGACTACATAAGAAAATGTGGTGACAACTCCGGGATATGAATTTACCCCACCCGTCCCCAGATCGCCCAATCACGTAACGCCTACGACCGAAGTTCAAATAAAATGGCTGGAATAATGATTCTTGTGTTTTGACATCGTCAATCTAGCGAGTGCCGATTAACCTCGGTCGATTGCTGGGTAAGGGTTTCAGCCTTTGATAGACTGGGGTAAAGTCCATTTCAGCCATCGCTTTTTCTGAACCTGGCTAACGCCACGCTATCGCTATCGGAAACTGCCTCTAGACTTCTTAGAGGGTAATGGTTTAAAATGCAGGGGTCTCCACTCGCTGGGGACATTAATCGAATGGAAACTGCAATAATTTCATCAAGGCTTCTTGCATAATCAATAGTCCCCACTCGCTGGGGACATTAATCGAATGGAAACAACGCTGTTAATAAGCTACTAAGCTTAGAAATACAAGTCCCCACTCGCTGGGGACATTAATCGAGAAGTGTCTAAAATCACCTTATAAAACTTATCAAACATCCTCCAAGGGACATGAAGCGAATATGGTTTATGTGGTGGGTTTTGATCACGTTGCACAGAATGAAAGTGATGTGAGTTTCCGTAACCAGTTAGGTTAAGTTTAATTTGGGTTTCACTTTATTCAACGGGAAAACAGCAACAGTATTATTTATGATAGTTAAATAAATCCAAATAAAAACAATCCACCATGCAAACATTCGCAGTTACGGAAACAATTACCACCATCACAGAAGCTGAAAAAAGATTTAATTTAACTCGAAATCAATCCCCAGATTTTTTTACCGAATGGTATGATCAATTACCAGAATTAAATAACGATGATATTAAAAACCTAGAAACATTATGGCAACGTTATATTTATCATCGTTCCGGTGGACATTTATTAGAAACTACCGTAATTTTATTACTCGTTTCTCCACTATTAACCATCGCTGGTTTATATGATCCACCTTTTAGAATTAAAGCAGAAGAATCAGTACAAATTATAATAGCTGATAGTGAAGAAACCTTACAGGGAAGAATTGATATTTTAGTATTAAAAGAAAGATTATGGATAATTGTAGTAGAATCTAAAAAAACAATGTTATCAGTTTGGTCAGCATTACCCCCAACTCTAGCTTATTTAATGGCTAATCCTGATCAAAATTATCCTGCTTTTGCGATGTTAACTAATGGTGATGATATAGTTTTTGTAAAAGTTGAAAATCAAAAATATGCAATATCTAGAGTATTTGCACCTTTTACTAATCAAAGTGAATTAGAAGTTGCTTGTCAAGTGTTGCGGAAAATAGTACAAATATTTAACCCCTCCCTAGGTGTCAAGAACACCTAGAGGGGGTTTTCAACTTACTTACTCTCCACAAAATCCGCATCAATCACATCTTCACCCGTAGTCGTCCCACCAGCTTGAGCATAGACAGCGCTACCAATTTGCATCAGAGCTTGCTGTAACTCCTGAGTCAGAGACTTCATGCGGTCAAAATTATCTTGATTCATCGCCTCCCGTAAATCGCTAATCAGACCCTCAACACGAGCGCGATCGCTGGTACTGACCTTATCACCCAAATCTCTAATTTGCTTCTCAGCTTGATAAACCAAAGAATCCGCCAGATTCTTAGTATCAATTTGTTCACGGCGTTGGCGGTCTTCCTCCGCGTGAGCTTGTGCATCCCGCACCATCTTGTCTACATCTCGTTTATCCAGAGTCGAAGCACCAGTAATAGAAATCGACTGCTGTTTACCCGTCGCCTTATCTTGAGCCGTCACCGAAAGAATACCATTAGCATCAATATCAAAAGTTACGTCAATTTGCGGCACTCCCCTAGGTGCTGCGGGAATACCATCTAACCGGAAAGTTCCTAAACTCTTGTTATCCCTAGCTAACTCCCTCTCACCTTGGAGAACATGAACCTCTACATTGGCTTGACCATCCGCCGCAGTAGAAAATATTTCTGACTTTTTCACCGGGATAGTAGTATTACGGTCAATAATCCTCGTCATCACACCGCCGAGGGTTTCCACACCCAGAGACAAGGGGGTAACATCCAGCAGCAGAATATCTTTGACCTCACCCGCTAACACCCCCGCTTGAATAGCAGCACCCACAGCGACAACTTCATCAGGGTTTACACCTTGACAGGGGTCTTTACCAATGATTCGCCGGACTAATTCTTGTACAGCAGGGATACGAGTAGAACCACCTACCAATACCACCTCATCAATCTGCTTATTACTCAGTTTCGCATCTTGCAAAGCTTGTTGCACAGGGTGACGACACCGGTCTAACAGATCCGCGGTCATCTCCTCAAATTGCGCCCTGGTCAAAGTCATATCCAGGTGTTGGGGTCCCGCGGGGGTAGCAGTGATAAAAGGTAAGTTAATATTAGTTTGGGTGGCGCTGGAAAGTTCAATTTTGGCTTTTTCCGCTGCTTCGGTTAATCTTTGTAAGGCTTGTTTATCTTGACGTAAATCAATACCTTGATTATGCTGGAACTCAACAGCTAACCAGTCAACAATCTTTTTATCAAAGTCGTCACCGCCTAAATGGGTGTCTCCACTGGTGGATTTAACCTCAAAGACACCATCCCCAACCTCCAGAATCGACACGTCAAAAGTCCCACCACCTAAGTCAAACACTAAGATAGTTTCATTTTCCTTTTTATCTAACCCATAAGCAAGCGCTGCTGCTGTGGGTTCGTTGATAATCCGCAAAACTTCTAACCCAGCAATTTTACCCGCGTCTTTTGTCGCCTGGCGTTGGGAGTCATTAAAATAAGCGGGAACTGTAATTACTGCTTGGGTGACTTTTTCCCCCAGATATTTACTCGCGTCATCTACCAGCTTCCGCAGCACTTGGGCGGAAACTTCCTCTGGTGCGAATTGTTTACGGGCTGCTACACAGTCTAATTTAACATTACCGTTGCGATCGCGCAAGGTTTTGTAACTAACTTCGGTCGCTTCGTGGGTAATTTCTTCATATTTGCGCCCAATGAAGCGTTTCACAGAATAAAAGGTATTTTCTGGGTTCATCACTGCTTGTCGTCTCGCAATTTGACCCACTAACCGCTCACCAGACTTAGTATAAGCCACCACCGAAGGAGTCACCCGCTGACCCTCTGCATTGGGAATCACCACCGGGCGACCCCCTTCAACCACCGCTGCGCAGGAGTTGGTCGTTCCTAAATCAATACCAATTACTTTCGCCATATTATCACCTTCCTCGGATGGCAATTTTCATCTTGAGGATAGGGGACTAAGCATTAGGTTTACCTAGTCCCCCCACCCTAACCGAGATTTACTTTCACAGGTTTGTATTTCTCTGCTTCAGCTTTGGGTAAGGTTAAGCGCAAAATCCCATGGTCATACTTAGCTTCTACTTTGTCGTTCTCTACTGTTTGCGGTAAGGGAATGACTCGGTGAAATTGACCGTAAGCAAACTCAGACCGAGTTACTCCTTGTTTTTCCACCCTAGTCTCACTCTTTCTCTCACCACTAATAGATACTGAGTCGGGACTAACTTGTATATCTATGTCTTTTGCTTCTAAACCAGGAACTTCTAACCGCAGGTGAATTGCATCCTCCGTTTCTTCTAGTTCGGCAGGCGGTATAAATCCTAACTTTACATCTCCGCCATCACTGGGTATAAATCTATCCCATAGGCGATTGATTTGGCGTTGTAAGGTGTCAATTTCTGGAAATGGATCTAAATTTTGCCAGCGCCGCAATGGTTCCCAACGAGTTATTGCCATAGCTACCACCTCTAAAGATTAACATCTACTCTCAGGAGGCTTAATTTCCAGCTCTACACTCTCGGAATAACTGCTGATTGTCTCAATTCTCTTTGCTCTCTCACTGAGCTTAATCTCAAGCTTCCTAATTCACACCTTAAACTAAATCTCACTGGACTAGGTTCGGTTTTATGGTTAGCTGCGATCGCAATAACCGTACAAGTCAGGTTGATAATTTCCGATAACAACGCCCAGTAATATGGTAGGGGTGAAACACCTCTAAAAATTTACTTTGCAGCTTCATAAAGAACTTCTCTATCACTTGAGGATCATCTAGGTGCATCGGGTATTCTTGATTAAATCCCTTAAAAAAATACCAATTTAAGATCATTTTACCCTGTGGAATTAGGAGCAATTCGACCCTTAGATGACTGGTTAGCCACCTTCCCAGGTAAGTCGGAAGTTAACCCCAAGTTATTTGAGGAGTTAACATTAAACAATCAACTGTGGTCAACTCCTCTTTATACTAGCAATATAGGTATTTTCTACCGTCCCCAACTTTTCCAAGCCGCAGGAATTACCCAGACACCCAAGACATGGGAAGAACTCAGAGCAGTCGCCAAAAAACTCACCATAGACCGGAATGGAGATCAAAGACCAGAACAGTATGGAATGTTACTACCTTTGGGTAAGGGCGAATGGACTGTATTTAGTTGGTTTCCCTTTTTATTGAGTGCTGGGGGGGAGGTAGTCAGCAATGATCAGCCCAACCTGACAAACCCAGGGGCGATCGCCGCCTTACAATTTTGGCAAGACCTATTACAAGACGGTTCAGCGACCCTCTCACCCCCAGAACGGGGTTATGAAGAAGATGGCTTTTTAAGCGGGCGTGTGGCCATGCAAATTACCGGACCTTGGACTTATATTACTAAGTCTAACATTGATTATGATGTGTTTCCTATTCCCGGAAGTGTGACACAAGCCACAGTCACCGGGACGGGCAATATGTATGTAATGAAAACTACACCCGAAAGAGAAGCCGCCGCCCTGAAGTTTTTAGAGTATATTTTAAGTGAACAGTTCCAAACAGAATGGAGTATTGGCACAGGGTTTTTACCAGTTAACCTCAAATCCGCTCAAAGTCAAGCCTATCAGGAATATGCAGCCACCAAACCTTGGTTAAAAGTCTTTGTTGACCAAATGCACACAGCAGGCGCTAGGCCGATTATTGCCGGATATAGTCGTTTATCCGAGAGCTTAGGTAGAGCCATTGAGTCCAGCTTGCTCGGTCAACCCCCAGCAAAAGCTTTGCAAGTAGCCCAAGAACGTTTAGAACTGATTTGGCAGAATGTAAAGTAAAAGCCACAAAAAAATTTTTTCTGAACCTGTAACAACTACAATTACTATTGATGCTAGATAATGGGAAAGCCTTGACATTTACTAACCCATCTAGCCCGACAGAATCAAACTAACACCTATGCGAACTCACTATTGCGGCGAACTCCGAAAAAAACATATTGGAGAAACTGTTACCTTGTATGGATGGGTAGACCGTCGCCGCGATCATGGGGGCGTGATCTTCTTAGATTTGCGCGATCGCTCCGGGATTGTGCAAATTGTCAGCGACCCCCAACGCACCCCAGATTCCTACCAGCAAGCTAACACCCTGCGCAATGAATACGTTGTAGAAATTACCGGGAGAGTCACACAACGCCCGGAGGAATCCTTAAATCCTCGCCTCCCTAGCGGCGAAGTAGAAATCTACGCAGATAAAATTACACTACTTAACAGCGTTCGCAAACAGCTACCATTTCAAGTTTCCACCGTTGAAAGCGAAAATGTCCGGGAAGACCTGCGCCTCAGGTATCGTTACTTAGATTTACGACGGGAACGCATGGCCCACAATATGCAATTGCGTCATCAAGTCGTTAAAGCCATGCGTCGCTACCTAGAAGACCTGGAAGGGTTCATAGAAATAGAAACCCCCGTACTCACCCGTTCCACCCCCGAAGGTGCGAGGGATTACATCTTACCCAGTCGCTCCAACCCCGGGGAGTGGTTTGCCTTACCCCAATCACCCCAGCTATTTAAACAAATCCTCATGGTATCGGGCATGGATAGATATTATCAGATTGCCCGTTGCTTCCGTGATGAAGACCTGCGCGCCGACAGACAACCAGAATTTACTCAGTTAGACATGGAAATGAGTTTCATGTCTCAAGAGGAAATTATCGCCCTCAATGAAAAATTAGTGGCTCATATCTTTAAAACAGTTAAAGGCATAGAGCTAAACCTACCATTCCCCCGTCTCACCTACGCCCAAGCCATGGAACGCTATGGTACTGATAAACCAGATACCCGCTATGGCTTGGAATTAGTCAATGTCTCCGATATCCTCCAAGACTCCGGTTTTAAAGTCTTTCGAGATGCGATCGCCCATGGTGGTACTGTTAAAATCCTGCCCATACCCCAAGGTAATGATGTCATTTCTAACGTCCGCATCAAACCAGGCGGTGACCTATTCAAAGAAGCTACCGAAGCGGGAGCCAAAGGTTTAGCTTTTATCCGCGTCCGCGAACATGGCGAAATCGACACCATAGGCGCTATGAAAGACAACCTCACCCCAGAGCAAAAACAGGAAATCTTGCAGCGTACCGGTGCAAAAGCCGGACATCTGTTATTATTTGGCGCTGGTGACACCGCCACAGTTAATAAAACCCTAGACAGATTACGCCAAGTCGTCGCCAAGGAATTTAAATTAATCAATCCCGAAAAAATTAACTTACTCTGGATTACAGACTTCCCCATGTTCGAGTGGAACGCCGACGAAAAACGCCTAGAAGCACTACACCACCCCTTTACAGCACCCCATCCCGAAGATGTGAGTGATCTAAAAACCGCCCGAGCCCAAGCTTACGACCTAGTATTAAACGGCTTAGAAATTGGCGGCGGTAGTCTGCGAATTTATCAAGGGGACATTCAACAGCAAGTATTTGCAGCCATTGGTTTATCTACCGAAGAAGCCCATGATAAATTTGGCTTTCTCCTCGAAGCCTTTGAATATGGCACACCCCCCCATGGTGGAATTGCCTATGGTTTAGACCGTTTAGTTATGTTACTAGCCGGTGAGGAATCCATTCGGGATGTCATCGCTTTCCCCAAAACACAACAAGCCCGTTGTTTGCTCACAGATGCACCTTCTGGCGTAGATGTCAAGCAACTCAAAGAATTACACGTTGCTTCTACCTACAAACCAAAACCCTAACCACACCCGAACCCAGGGACGGTTAATCAATCGTCCCTACACCCACCCAGCAACTACCGAGCAGCCCGGGTAACCTCTGGACGCACAATATAATTATAAGCCGCCACATCACTAGGTAGAGGTTCCATTCTCCCCTGATCTACTAGAGCTTGGTGGATAAAAGCCGCAGCAGTAGAACGCCTCAGAGCCTGATTAGGATTAAGTACCCTAGGATTGGGATAATTAACCACCATATTTCGCTGTGTAGCTATGCCTACATCATTAATAGCATAATCGGGAATTTGTCCGGCATCTGTATAATAATCCCGCGCCAGTGCAGCCACGGGTGTACTAGGCGCAGTTGCTACTACTAAAGGCTGCATTAAAGAAGTCATCGCCAGGGGTAAGTATCTCGGTCTTCTCGCAACCCGCCGAGTTTCCGGTGTTAAATTCAAGCCTCTAGTGAGGGTGACTAGAGCATCTAGTCTGGAAACTGGCTGATTGGGAGCAAAGAAACCACCCGGATAAGCGCTCATAAATCCCTGCTGATAGGCTTCCTCAATAGCTGGAGAAGCCCAATATCCCGGAGGGACATCGGCGAAAACACTCCCATCTTCAATCTCCCGCACTGCTTCTTGGTCAAATGCTTGACGAAGCATCGCCGCAAACTCATCACGTTGTACAGCTTGTTCCGGTCGGAATGTCCCATCTGGATATCCGACAACAATATTTCTTTGGGCTAAACGTTCAATGAATGGTTGCGCCCAATAGTCCCCAGGAACATCACGAAAAGTATTCTGTGCTAAAACTGGAGATGTTAAACTTACTGCTAGCCCTAGGGCGACTAAAGATGTACTAAATCCACTAGACATTTAAACATACCTCCATTAATCTAACTCAAATTAATTAGCTTTAAATTTAATCTATACTGATAATATTTCAGATATTTACTATAGTTATCTATCTATCGATTCAAAGAATTATATCTCAAATTAGGCAGCATCTTATGGCTAAGGTAAATATTACCAACTGGTGTATAGGCTCTTACCTCAGAAATATATTTGAGTATTTTCTTAACCAGTCAATCTACTAGAAGTAGTAAATTACAACTTCCTCAAACTCACCCGCCAGCAAGACATAATCTCATCTCACTTATCTTAGGATTGTAAGTAGAGATTTAGGTAAACAGTAATATGGTTCTTTATAAACTTCAAGACTTGAGTACTGGCTATACAAATACTGAATTTGATAATTATGAAATCCGAGATTTTGATGTTTACTCAGATGTCAATAACGAAAGAGTCGGCACAGTCAAAAATATTTTAGTGGATGATACAGGACATTTTCGTTATCTGGTTGTTGATACAGGTTTTTGGGTTTTTGGTAAACAGGTGTTATTACCAATTGGGCGCTCTCGCATTAGCTATGGTGACCGACGGGTCTATGCTACAGGACTCACTAAGGAGCAAGTAGAAAGCCTACCGGAGTTTGACGAACTCGAACGGGTTGATTACGATTATGAAGAGCGGGTACGGGGAGTTTATCGCCCTACCTTTGCAGAAACACCTTTAGAAACTTCCACACCTGTCGAGGCTACAGCACCTTTAGATACCCCGTCAGCTTATGCTGAGACTACAGCCCCCAGGCGTGATACTTATACTTACGAACACGAGCCAGAACTATACAATATTACTCAGCAAAATCACCAAAACCTCAAACTTTATGAAGAAAGGTTAGTTGCTGATAAATCCCGGATGAAAACCGGAGAGGTTGCAGTTGGTAAGCACGTGGAAACTGATAGAGCCACAGTTTCTGTACCGGTGGAAAGAGAACGGGTAGTCATTGAACGCACTACCCCCACAGATGCGGGACGCATAGCGGCCCCCGGTGAAGTTGATTTCCGTGAAGGTGAAGTTGCACGGGTGGATATTTACGAAGAAACTCCAGAAATACGCAAGGAAGCTGTTTTACGTGAAGAAGTGAAAGTTAAAAAGGTGGTAGAAGCAGATACCGTTGAGGCTCAAGAACAACTGCGCCGGGAAGAGTTAGATGTGAAGAAAAATAATCAGCCCTCCCGGAAAAGAAAGACTTGATGATGGTTGATATGATGGTAGTGGCTTGATTTTAGCGCCCTGCTCCCTTGGTTTCATGTCTCAAACACATACCAATCAATCATCTATTCTGGCACTGCTCACCGATTTTGGCGCTCGCGATGTTTATGTAAGTGTCATGAAAGGTGCGATCGCCCAAATCAATCCCCATATTAAGGTAGTTGATTTGACACACCAAATACCGCGGCAAAATATCGCTGCGGCGCGTTTTTGTCTGATGAACGCTTACCCCTATTTCCCAGTAGGTACAGTATATGTCGCCGTGGTAGACCCCGGAGTGGGCAGTCAACGCCGAGCGATCGCCCTAGAATTTCCCCAAGGCTTGCTAGTAGGGCCAGATAATGGTATCTTTAGCGGTGTGTTGTCTCAAAGTCCGGCAACTCGCGCCGTAGAACTGACTAACTCTCAATATTGGCGCACACCCCAACCCAGCCACACCTTCCACGGTAGAGATATCTTCGCACCTGTGGGCGCTCATCTGGCTGCGGGGATTGATTTAAAACATCTGGGAGCAGAAATTGATACCGCCTCTCTGGTCAAGTTGAATCTTGGGCAATGTCAGGAAACCAACACCGGAGTTAGGGGTTACATTCAATATATTGATACTTTTGGCAACTTAATTAGTAATATTCCTGGGGAATACGTCTTAGGTAAAAATTGGTCTGTGCAAGTTTCTGGCTTGACTATACCCGGATATGTGACTTATAGTGATGTCAATGTGGGGGAACCTGCGGCTTTAGTTGGTAGTCATGGCTGGGTAGAAATTGCCATTAACACCGGCAATGCTTCCCTACAATTACAAGTTAACTGCCAAGACCAGTTAGAAGTTTTATTTTTAGGTAGATGAAAAAAATAGGTTGACACTCCCACGACTAGACGCGCGTGGGAGTTTCCCCCCCCCCCGATGAGGCTGATACAATCATTTCTATAGTGCGCTCTTTTAACCAAACCGTTGGGAAAGAATTTGGCGCAGCCTAACCGCCTCCCCATGGGATAGCATTTTTGTCAAAGCCTATTTAACCATGATTACAGAAACACTCTCAGCACCGGTTTATCAAGGTCAGTTTGGGGAATTTACCATTAACCAAAGCGATCGCACTAGCGTGATTATCTACCGTACTGGGTTAATGGTAGCAGCCCTAACCTTTGCCATCGGTAGCGCCTTAGTCTTATTCTACAACACACCCCAAACCATAGCCGCCCTCACGCCCTTATACATCTGTTTTAGTTTAGCTCTAGGTGTCAGCTTATTAACCATTCACATCTACATGGTAGCACTGCACCGACTCTTACAAATAGTCTGGGCGATCGGCAGTATATCAGCCCTAGTCTTAGCCCTATCTACTAGTCAACCCTTACCCATCACAGTTTACACCCAACCCCTGACATTATTTGGTATAGGTTTTACCTTCGTCGCCTTAACAGGTATTTTTTTTAAAGAAGCCTTTTGTTTTAACCGTTTGGAAACCAAAGCATTAACTGCCATTGTCCCAGTATTATTACTAGGTCATTTAGTCGGAATTTTACCCCCAGCCTGGGAACGAGTCTTATTAGCAGCGTGGGCAATTTTGTTAATAATATTTGCACTGCGTAAAGTCTTCCAAGCCATCCCCCCAGACATTGGCGACAAATCAGTATTTGCTCACTTAAAAGCCCAAGCTAAAACTAAACATTAATACTAACAGCTTAGGGAACAGGGAACACCGGAACACCGAACACACAAAAAACAATCAAATCCAGTCCCCTCCCCTTACAAGGGGAGGGTTAGGGTGGGGTCAAATAATATTCGATACACTAATCATGACTTGACAAACATCCTCTAAACCCAGCATTAACTTTGCTGGGTTTTTTTTATCTTCTGTCTGGTAACTCTACCATAAACCCAGCTTTTTTTGGCTGCTGTATGTTAGTTAGTTCTGATTTTTGCCCAGAAGAGATTTCTTTTAAGTCCCTAAAACAAAATTAAATATCTATCTTTTGATAGATGACATAATTCATGGAATTTATACTCAAGGTAAATCTTATTTTTATGTGCCATTTTTCAACTATCAACTACGAATATTTGACATCAAAAACTCTTGCCATTGACTTTAAAGGTGCTTATAATAACCATATTTACCAGGAGAAAACTTTCCTATTATGGGTTTATTCGGAAATAATTCTAATCTGCAAACACAAAATAATTCCGTCTTGGGACCTGCGGAAGCATTTGCAGCTATTACTTTGGCGACTGTTGCTGCTGATGGCTACTTAACAGACGAAGAAGCTCATACAATGATGGCAACTTTAAACCGAATGCATTTGTTTCGTAGCTACCCCAGTGAAGTGCTAAGGAGGATGTTTGACAAGTTGTGCTCACTCATCAAACGCCAAGGATTTGATGGCTTTATTAAATTGGCGGTTTCCTCTCTTCCCCATGACTTATATGAAACCGCTTTTGCTGTAGCTACAGACTTGGCGTTAGCAGATGGTGAAGTAACTAAAGAAGAAGAAGACCTTTTAAATTATTTGTGGAAGTCTTTAGCAATTCCAGATGAAACAGCCCATAATATTGTCAAGGTAATGATGATCAAAAATAAAGGATAAGTCTGACATCAGAAAATTTTGTTTTGGGTAGCACAAACTCTTTTACTTCCATCAATGCGCTACATCTGGACCTCCAAGACAAATAAAAACCCGCTATAAACTCGATATAGCGGGTAAGAACCTAAAATTTGAAAAAAAATTGCACCTTATAATCATCAGACACTTAGCTAAACCATTCTCAAACAGGAACTTAGCTAAACCATTCTAAAACAGCCTCATCCTTAGTATTAGTATTCCGTGATGGAGTCTCACGATTAAACTTCATTTGAATTGACCTTGTTTGCTCACCATCAGCAGCTACAGCCACAATGGGATAGTCAATTAAACCATCTTGGAAAGACATCTGGAAGCGGAAAGTACCATCAGGGTTGAGTTTAATTTCACGGTTACCAATAGTCACAGTAGCATCCGGTTCAGTTGCACCGTAAACAATCAACTCCGCATCAGCAACTAACCAGAACTTGCGAGGACGCACTGGTACAGCACCGACAGACATACCTACCCCAGACATACCTACCCCAGACATGGTTAAACCGGACATAGTGGGGACAGCCCACATACCCACACCAGAGGGGAAAACATAGGAACTCAAAGCCTCTTGGGGACCTGCAGAACTAGGTACTTGCTGCATAGAACCGAACAGAGAACCAGCAACCCGTTGAGCTTCAGCAGACTCAGCCAAGCCGAAAATTTGCTCGTATATAGCGTTACTGCTATCTTCCACAGCAGCCACAACTTTCTTCCCAGGGGGAACTAATTCGTAAACAGTTTTACCCCGCAGGTCTTCTTCAAAGTTGACAGTCACAAAAGCGTCTTCAATCCAGTCAGATGGATAAACAGGAGGAATGTGGACTCTTGCAGAACGTGCCAATACTAACCAACGACCGTCAGCAGTACGGTAGCCAATATCTACCACATAATCGCGATCGCTTACTGGAATAGGAATATACCATTCTCTTGCCAGTTCGTCGGCGGGGTACTCTTGAATACTGTGAGGACGTTGAAGGTCAAGATCCACATCGCTAACATCGTAGATGCGCAGTGCTAGTTGTTGTCCCCCTTGTTGTCGTAGTTCCGCCTTATGTTCATTGGGAATATCCCAGTAAGCATAAGCCCATTGAGGATCACGGGGTAACAGTACAATCCGGCTTTCACCATAACCTTGTGGTAGGTCGGCGATTCCTTCATCAACATCAGCCAGAAAACCACCAGTACGATCTTCTTGACCTAATTCAAATTTTGCTGCTTCCACGGTTTCCTGCGCCTCCAGTGAACGAGTTGGATTAAGGGATACTTTACTGTGTTGAACTTCCTGAATTGCTGCCAGCAGCTGAGATTTACGCATGCGGCTATAGCGGGAGATGCTATATTCACTGGCAACTTTACGTAATTGCCTGAGTGTCATCTCCTCTAGTGGTGGGCGTTCTTTTGCCATAATTTTGGACTCCAGTAGTTTGTAAGGTAAATGACTTACCTGGGTGATATAATTTCCTATAAAATCAAATCTTATCTGTCCCAGATGAGTTTCCGATTCCCGACTTCTGGTTTTGCCCAGTTGTTAACTTTTTACTTTTTTTAGCCTTTCGATTCCTAGATGATGCCATGATCAGCATTTCTTTGGGATCGGATTACTTTTTTTATTAATTAAATATTAAGCAGTAAACCCGGGTAGGAATCAAGGGGGTTACAGGCGTTGTTTTGCCGGTTCTACCCATTTATCAACTGTTTGGGGATCGAATTGTCATGAAATCATGACAAACTGGCTGAATCGAGTAGGAGACCATAGAAGCAATGTCATGGACTCTTGACATTTGCGCTTAACTGAGTAATTTTAGTGCAGGTCAGTCAAACCAATCTAATTAATCACTGACATACCGTCGATGCGCCACCTATCCCCTTGTCGAATTAAAGAGTATCGCACCCGCAAAGTTTCATCCTTAAAATTTCTGATCTGTCCTAATTGATAGAACTGTGTTACCTCCCTGACCCTAGCCACCACTAAAGCCCGATCCGATTTTTGATCAACATATTCCAGATTCACAGTGTGGTGATATGTCCGATGGCGATTCTGTGACCTCTCCTGTTGCACAAGCCCCCGCCATTGAGAAATAATCGTATCTGTTAAAATCAGTGGTAAACCATCCAGGTTATATTTTGGACCCAAAGCCTCAGATTTAGTAGATAACCAAGTTTGAATCACTTCTTGGGCCATAGCATCACTCAGAGAACCTTTTGGGGGTTCCAACTCCCTAGTTGGGTCGGGGATATCGATTGGTGGTTCATTGAGTTGTACAGACAACTGTCCCCCTGACAAAATCGGCTCCGGGAATAACAAATTTTTTACCCATCCAAAGGTCGTAGAAACTAACAGCCAAATCAGTAAGATACCTACCAAAGAACCAAAGACAGTCAAAATAAGTCTTTTTTTTACCATCTTAGTGGGAGTCAAACCAGTTTGCCTTTGAGGATAACCCCGGTTGACAGGTTGACGCGGCTTTCTTCTCCGGCGCTTTTTGACTTCAGGCGTGGACTTACTAGCACCATGGGGATGATGTTTCACCGCTTTGGCTCTAGGTTCATTCGCCGAAATTTTATTTACATCACTGTGTGAATTACTACTACGTGAAAATTTATCTGGCCGGGCGTTCCCACCAGTTGGGGTGAAGTGAGGATGTTCCTGTCTATGATGCTCTGGGATTTGTAACAAATCCACATTAGCTGTTTGACCCTGAGTAAATTTGAAAGAAACACCACTGGAATGAGCGATCTCCCGGGTATCCAGGGAAAAAGACTGACGATTGATCACAGGGGATTGATCAGTAGTTACTGCGTCAGTAGGTAGCGCCTCTAAATAAGCTTGCACCTGTTGGTTAGCAAAATAATCTTTGAGCGAGGCTTGCTGCTTAGATAAATCTCGAAAGTGCAGGAATACTTCATCTTTTAACCACTGTTCCGCATACAAACATAGCCCCGGTAACAAGTCCGGAGAGTTCAGGGATTTTTCCCGAATAAAAGCCAGAGCTTCGTATTCTTGACTTAGTTCTAAAACCCGGGTGGACTCTTCGGTCTGCCCCAGTAGCAGCGCACACAAAGCTTGTTCTAAATGCACATCTTGACGCTTTCCTAACCGCATCAACATCTGCCTGGCCTGACGGATTAAAGCCGGTTGACCTTGACTAAATCCCCGTGCTATGAGCGCATAAACTGTCAAGTAAGTCGCAACAGCACAAGGGCGCTTGCTTTCCACTTCAAACAGCTGATGCTGTTCTACAACCGTTAAATAGTTGCGTAATTGCTGAATAAAGCGCAAGAAATCATCTACATTCAGACCCGATTGATCATTACCAGTGCCATCAATTCCACCGCGCTCATTTAACACCTCATGCAAAAATGCCAAGCCTTGTTGTCGTTGCTCAACCTTGTCTTCAGGTAATGCCAGCAATTCTAAAATCCGATAGGGACGCAATTTATACAAGTCAGCCTGGATTTCCGCCTGCACACTAGAAAATAGCCCTTCACGCTCTAACATTTGTTGACCAGTTTCTAGAGAAACAGCCGCACTTTCATAGTGACCTTGCTGCCATTGCTCTCGCCCCAGTTCCAAACAAGCCAAAGCAACAGTCAGAACAACATCCGGGTAGTCAGAACTAGCAAGAAAATCTTCACTTTCGAGATTATTTGCCAGTCTGGCAGATATTACCTTGCTATTGTTGGTAAGGTAATTATTACCTAACTTCAGCACCAGTTCATATTCCCCGAGTTCCTGCAGAATCAATAAAGCACCAACTAATTCTTTTTCGGAAATCTCGATTCCCAGGCTCTGGATATCAGTATCACTCTTCTTACTGCTTGTGTGGGTTTCCACGGCAACAGTAGCATTACCATTGCCGTCAGATCCATAGGCATGGGCAAGATAAAGCTGATCATAACTGCTACGTTCTTTAGGATTGGATAAAATCACGTAAGCTTCTTTTATAAGTTGTTTGCGAGCAGAAATTGCTGCCGGAGAATACTCTCGTCGTGGCAATTGGACAATGCGATCGCTGTACGACTGGCGCAACTGTTCATCACTTGCCGCTAACGGTAATCCCAAAATTCGGTAGTAATCTAGCGGAATTCGCACAGTCTACTTCCCCTGCACCGTGATCAACATAATTTACCTAGAGCATTCCAGGTATGTAAAACCGTGCCATAATCCTACACTGAATAATACCGTGAAGGATTTACATTATAAGTGTATAATGTAACATTAGTTATTTTGAATTTTACTGCTAAAAAGCAGTTGCCTAGAAACCGCCAATACCTTGTTGTAATTGTTAGTATTTCTGCCGGTAGTAACTCATAGATGCTAAACATCCTCAGCACTTACCCAGCTATGCACTTAGAGAAAGTATCCTCAAAAAGGGTAGGTATCAATTAAATGAACAAGATTATAACATAAATAAATCTAATTTCCCAAAATAGAGCTACATACAGAAAATTGCCCCGTGATTTTCTCTAAATTGTTCATGGATATGCAGAAACCGAGCTATCCTGATTGATAGCCTATAAACAGGAGTAGATCAGAGGTCAACTCCTCCCAGAGGGTGGGTAGAAAAATCAAAAATTCACTCATTGTTTCTCCTCTATTGCCTATAAACCTGTTTGGTGCCTAAATTTTGGTCGTTGACTTTAGCACATACTAGCTGATCAAAAACAGATATTGTCTGAAACCAACTTATTTGAGATGGTAAATTTCAGTTTTACTATAGGAATACTAAAAAAATAATGGTTCAAGAACGCACCTTACCTACATTTGACACCGCTACTACCAAAATCACCAAAGCAGAAGGGTTACGCTTGTATGAAGATATGGTACTAGGGCGCTCATTTGAAGACAAATGCGCCGAGATGTACTATAGAGGTAAAATGTTTGGTTTTGTCCACCTATACAACGGTCAAGAAGCCGTTTCTACAGGTGTTATCCAATCCATGCGACCCGGTGAAGATTTTGTTTCCAGCACCTATCGCGACCACGTTCATGCTCTGAGTGCTGGTGTACCAGCCAGAGAAGTGATGGCAGAGTTATTTGGCAAAGCCACAGGGTGCAGCAAAGGGCGCGGTGGTTCCATGCATATGTTTTCTGCCGAGCATGGACTACTAGGTGGTTATGCCTTTGTAGCCGAAGGAATTCCTGTAGCAGCAGGAGCAGCTTTTCAAACTAAATACCGTCGCGAAGTTTTAGGAGACCAAAACGCCGACCAAGTCACAGCTTGCTTTTTTGGCGATGGTGCAGCTAACAACGGTCAGTTTTTCGAGACCTTAAATATGGCAGCTCTGTGGAAACTGCCGATTATTTTCGTTGTGGAAAATAATAAATGGGCTATTGGGATGTCTCACGAACGAGCTACCTCCCAGCCAGAAATTTACAAAAAAGCCAGTGTATTTAACATGGTTGGGGTGGAAGTAGACGGTATGGACGTGCTAGCAGTGCGCGCCGTGGCTCAAGAAGCTGTAGCCCGCGCCCGTGCTGGTGAAGGTCCTACATTAATTGAAGCCCTTACCTACCGTTTCCGGGGTCATTCCTTAGCAGACCCAGATGAAATGCGCAGCAAAGCCGAGAAGGAATTCTGGTTTTCCCGTGACCCCATTAAAAAGTTTGCCGCTTATCTGACTGAGCAAAACTTAGCCGACGAGGCCGAACTCAAGGCCATTGATGGCAAAATTCAAGCACTCATCGACGATGCCGTCAAGTTTGCTGAAAGTAGCCCCGAACCCGACCCCAGGGAGTTATATCGCTTCGTGTTCGCAGAAGACGAGTAGATTTCATTTACCTGGGTGTCTTAGTGTCTTGGTGGTGAGTACAATTCACTTTCATCACCAAGACCTAAACACAAAGATGATCCGCTCTACTATTAAGGACTAAAACTTGTGTTTACTATCACTGTTGAACAGCAACAATACAAGACTTACATCCTCACCGATGAAACCACAGGCTCTCAAATAGAGGTCGTACCGGAAAGAGGCGGGATTATCACCCGGTGGCGTGTCCGCAACCAAGAAATTTTCTATCTGGATAGTGAACGCTTTACCCATCCCCAATTGAGTGTCAGAGGTGGAAATCCGATTCTGTTCCCTATCTGCGGAAATTTACCAGATAACATTTACACCTATAACGGGCAAAGGTACACTCTCAAACAACATGGTTTTGCTCGTGATTTACCTTGGGAAGTGACTCACCAGGAAACTCAAGATAAAGCTAGCCTGACTCTGGTCCTCAAAAGCAATGAACAAACTAAAGCTGTTTATCCTTTTGACTTTCAACTCATTTTTACTTACCAGTTACAGGGTAATACTCTGGAAATTAAACAGCAGTATCAAAATTTGTCATCTACACCCATGCCCTTTTCTGCGGGTTTCCATCCCTACTTTTTGACCAGTGGTGATAAGCATCAGCTACAGTTTCACATCCCCTCCCAAGAATATCAAGACCAATCTACTAAAGAAATTCACCCGTTTGATGGTAGTTTTGATTTTACCCGTGAAGAAATTGATGTCGGTTTTGGGGGTTTGACTAGCCAATCTGCCACAGTCATAGACCCCAATCGTCAACTCAAGTTAACTTTAGATTACGATCGCATTTATTCTCGTCTGGTGTTTTGGACCATCAAAGGCAAAGACTTTTACTGTCTAGAACCTTGGACAGCCCCCCGTAATGCCCTGAATACCGGCGAAAATCTGACGGTATTAGCTCCAAAAGCTAGCTGCACGGCATCTGTGAGATTAACAGCAAATCTTTTATAAAAATACTTGCTAATCCCAGAAGCCCATGTTATGATAACAAAGTTGCAAAACAAAAGGGTCGCTAACTCAACGGTAGAGTACTCGGCTTTTAACCGATTAGTTCCGGGTTCGAATCCCGGGCGACCCACTAGGAAAAATCAGGTAAAATCTCTAAGAGAATGCGATCGCCGCCCCGAACTGACAATCGTCTTCCCAAAGTATGAGCATACCCAGGCTGTGATTAACTCTAGTACTTGTGGTGGCCTTACATTGATACCCATAAACTGTACCGAAATCATATTCAGCATATAGGGCTACTAAAGAATTTAAGCCTACCGTAACTTAATGTACAGTAGCAGATGGGAAATATAGGGCATCTTTATGAAAGATGGCATAAACTTCCTCAAAATAAACAACCATCACTAGTTATAATTTCCTATAAGTTGAAAAAAGTATTAAGATTAGCGTAAATATTACGCTCTTCGGAAACCGATTAGCCCAAAAACACATTAGGAGGAATATATATGGCGCTCGTACCAATGCGGCTGCTTTTAGACCACGCGGCTGAACACGGTTACGGTATTCCGGCGTTTAACGTCAACAACCTAGAGCAGATTCAGGCAATTCTCAAAGCAGCAGCAGAGACAGATAGCCCCGTAATCTTACAAGCTTCTCGTGGTGCTCGTTCTTATGCTGGAGAAAACTTTCTACGTCACCTGATCTTGGCTGCAGTAGAAACCTATCCCGAAATTCCCATTGTCATGCACCAAGATCATGGTAATGCGCCTTCTACCTGCTACTCCGCAATCAAGAACGGCTTTACCAGCGTCATGATGGATGGTTCCTTGGAAGCAGACGCTAAAACCCCCGCTAGCTTTGAGTACAACGTCAATACCACCCGTGAAGTAGTCAATGTTGCTCACGCCTTGGGTGTCAGCGTAGAAGGTGAACTGGGTTGCTTAGGTTCCCTAGAAACCGGTGCTGGCGAAGCTGAAGACGGTCACGGCTTTGAAGGTACACTTGACCACTCTCAACTACTAACAGACCCAGACGAAGCAGCGGAGTTTGTAGAGAAAACCCAAGTAGATGCTTTGGCTGTAGCCATCGGTACCAGCCACGGTGCTTACAAATTTACCCGTAAGCCAACCGGTGAAATCTTGGCCATTAGCCGCATTGAAGAAATTCACCGCCGTCTACCTAACACCCACTTGGTAATGCACGGTTCCTCTTCCGTACCTGAAGATTTAATCGCCTTGATTAATGAGTACGGTGGTGCAATTCCCGAAACCTATGGTGTACCTGTAGAAGAAATTCAAAAGGGTATCAAGAGCGGAGTCCGTAAAGTTAACATCGACACCGACAACCGTCTAGCTATCACCGCCGCAGTTCGTGAAGCTCTAGCAAAAGGTCCCAAGGAATTTGACCCCCGTCACTTCCTCAAGCCTTCCATCAAATATATGCAGAAGGTTTGTGCTGACAGATACCAGCAATTTGGTACCGCCGGTAATGCTAGCAAGATTAAGCAAGTTTCTCTCGAAGACTTTGCAGCTAAGTATGCTAAGGGCGAACTGAATATGATTACTAAAGCATCTGCTAAGGTGTAATCTCCCTCAAAATTAACAGGGGGATAACAAAACAATCCTCCTGCAACTCAACTAGAGCATAGCATTGCTATGCTCTTTGAATTTATCCACAACAGTCGCCGTCAAATATATAAAATTACGTTATATTTACCTAAAAATTAATTAGTAAAAATCTTATGGCAAGCAACTGGAAAAACTTCAAAATAGTTGCAAGTTTCTTAGGTGCGATCGCCTTAACACAGTTTTGGGGGTCCAACACCTCCGTACGTGCTGCAGATACCCTTGTTCTGCGATTTGGCCCCTTTGCGGAATCTATTTCCCTAGAGGAGTTACAAAACACAGCAGATACTGGGAAATTTCCTAGAGGTTTAGAGCTTTACACCGGTAGAATATCTGAAGAACAAAGCCGCTTCTTTGTCAGACTGCTCAGAACCAAAGTACCCATAGATGTGGTCACAGTCAATAGTCTACTCAATACACAAATGGGCGTCACAATTCTTAATAATGTCTCCCAGGCTGTAGTCAGAAAAGATGACGCGGGGGTACAAGCACTCAGAGCAGCATTAGTATTAGGTGCTACTCAGCCTCAAGGTCTTTCTGTCATCAATTTTATTGCCGCTTATCCCAGTCAACGCCTAGAAGTTGATGTGCTAAAAGCCTTCTATGTAGCGAAACGGTTCCCAAAACTCAGGGAAATTCCTCAGGCTATCAAACTAAGGGATCAGGTAGTTTAATCACCATTGAATACTGATAGCTTTTGATTTAGGTGATAGTGCTTTTGGGTTACAGCAACCCGGATTATGTGCTGGTTGAGGTTATACATCCCCGACTTCTGTCCGAAATATTCTCAGGTGGTAACAGAGTATCATAGAAGTCAGGGATGTGCAGTTCTGGGTAAACTTTGATTCACTGCTACCTTAACCGCCACAGTTTGATAGTGTTGTCATTACTCCCACTAGCGAGGGTTTGACCATCCGGGCTGAATCCTACAGAACTAACCCAGTGATAATGACCAGTGAGGGTGTGGCGAAGGTTACCTGTCCTCACATCCCACAGTTTGATAGTCCTGTCATAACTCCCACTAGCCAGGGTTTGACCATCCGGGCTGAATCCTACAGAACTAACCCAGTGATAATGACCAGTGAGGGTGTGGCGAAGTTTACCTGTGGTCACATCCCACAGTTTAATAGTCTCGTCATCACTCCCACTAGCCAGGGTTTGACCGTCCGGGCTGAACCCTACAGACCTAACCCACTTAGAATGACCAGTGAGGGTGTGGCGAAGTTTACGTGTTTTCACATCCCACAGTTTGATTGTGTTGTCATCACTCCCACTAGCCAGGGTTTGACCATCTGGGCTAACTACAGAGTTAACCCAGTTGGAATGACCCGTGAGGGTGTGGCGAACCTTACCTGTGTTCACATCCCACCGTTTGATAGTCTTGTCCCGACTCCCACTAGCTAGGGTTTGACCATCTGGGCTGAATCCTACAGAACAAACCGAGTCGGAATGACCAGTGAGGGTGTGACGAACCTTACCTGTGGTCACATCCCACAGTTTGATAGTCTTGTCACCACTCCCACTAGCCAGGGTTTGACCATCTGGGCTGAATCCTACAGAATAAACCGAGTCAGAATGTCCGGTGAAGAAACCGGTGAGGGTGCGGCGAACCTTACCTGTCCTCACATCCCACAGTTTGATAGTCTTGTCATTACTCCCACTAGCGAGGGTTTGACTATCCGGGCTGAATCCTACAGAACAAACCGGTTTAGAATGACCACTGAGGGTGTGGCGAAGTTTAGAGGTATCAATTGCAGGGGAAAGTTCTGTGGATGACGGGGTAACTACTGGACTAACCGGACTTAAAGCCTGAATCACTTCACTCACAGACTGGTAACGGCGCTTAGGGATAGGATGGGCTAACTTTTCCAGCATTTCCCCCAACTCATCACTTACCACATTTCCATTGAGGTAGTCTCGCCATACCCATTCACCTTCTAGGGGACTATATAAATCAAAGGGACTCACCCCTGTTAATAAATGGAGACAAGTTACCCCTAAACTATATAAATCACTACTAAATAATGGTTTCCCCATGGACTGCTCAGGAGCGCAGTACTCCGCAGAGCCGATAATTGTTCCTGTTGCTGTGCGCTGTTGTGGTTTAACTACTTTAGCTGCGCCAAAGTCTACTAAAAATAACTTGTTGTCACTGGTGCGGCGAATAATATTCTCTGGTTTAATATCTCGATGTATTACCTGTTTGCTGTGGACGTATTCTAATATCTGTAACAGTTCTGGTAATAATTCGCGTATTTGCTGTTCTGAAAACACACCGTTTTGATCTAATTCATTTTGTAGGGTGTTTCCTGCTACAAATTCTTGTACTAAATATTGGTGACCATTGACGATAAAATAAGCCATCAACCCAGGAATTTGGGGATGTTTACCCAACTCCTCTAATCTTTGTGCTTCCTGTGCAAATAACTGGGATGCTTTTTCAATGGTATCGGTTCCCTGAGCTTGGGGTAAAAACTGCTTAATTACACAGTAGGGCTGAGATGGTTTATATTGATCTGTAGCTAAAAATGTGCGCCCAAAACCACCCTGACCTAAGATTGAGCGGGGTATATATCTGTCTGTCAGCACTAACTTACTACCGCATTTCTGACAATATTGAAAATTATCGTGGTTGGGGTGCAGACAGTCTGGGTTGAGACAGTAGATTTGATTGCTCATGTCTGGGGCGGTTTGTCTGGTGGTGATTACCAAGAGTTATTATACACTTAAGTATGGGTTAAAGTCCCTGCACAAAAAAGTTTTAGGAAACACACCGAACAAGGGATAAATTCAATCCGGTTCAGTAGAATGGGAAAAACTTTATGCTCTCATTGTGTAATTTACTCACATCCCACAGTTTGATAGTGGTGTCCAAACTCGTACTAGGGAGGGTTTGACCATTCTGGCTCAATCCTACAGACAAAAATAAAGGGGATGTGGTTACAGGTTCTCCCAGGGTTTGTGAAGATTTGTTAAGTAATTGTCAAAAAGACTGCGATCGCTGTAAGATAAAAAGTAATTAGGATTAATGGCAATAGTTTGGATGTAATCAGCCACAGCTAAAGCCCATTTTTTTTGGCTCAAAATAACCCCGATTGTAGATGAAATTTGATTCACTAGTACCATAATCGCCACAGTTTGATACCCTTGTCATCACTCCCAGTAACGGTTTTATACACAACTGATTAAAAAAGCAGATGCACGCTACAAAGACCATCTGAGGAATATTACCAAACTAAATATGAAGCTATCTCAACTTATTTAGCTTTGGTAAAGGAAACGCATCCCAGAAGAGAAAGCCTTGTTAGATTTGTGGTTAGCTATGGATGAGATTAAAGCTAAATTTGCTTATGTGCAGCCTGAGTTACGTTTAAATCTGGGAGAATTATGAAAGTTAGAGGTATAAAACGTGGTCAAAATATTGAGGTATTAGAGGAAATTAATAATATCCCAGATGGATCTGAGATAATTATAGACTTAGAAGTTATTACCCATGGAGTTAGAGTCACAGAAGCACCATTAACAGATCAGGAAAGATTATCTAAACTAAATCAACTATTTGGGGCTTGGGAAAATCAACCTGAGTTAACAGAAATTTTTAAAGAAATTGATCAACAGCGCCACAATTATCAAGGCAGAAATATAGAACCAATTGATCATCAGGAGAATAATGTATCTACTGGATACTAATATTTGTGTTGCTCTGTTGAAGAACAATCATCAAGCTGTGAGTAAATTTAATCACTTTTTTGGTGAATGCTATCTCTCAGTAATCGTAGTGTCAGAACTATACAAAGGTGTTTATTGTTCTCAACAGGTAGGCAAGAATCTCAAGACATTAACACAATTTATAGAAATTGTATCGGTGAAGCAATTTGATTTACCAGCAGCTATAGAATTTGGTAAAATTCAGGGCGAACTGCGAAAAATTGGCAAGCCAACGGGAGAGTTTGATGCTTTAATTGCTGCTGTGGCTCGTTCTGGTGGTGATGTTCTTGTTACCAATAATATCAAAGATTTTGAAAATATTCCCAATTTGAAATTAGATAACTGGTTAGAAAATTGAAATATCTGCGTGACTACCCATGGCTTTAGACACGGGGTTGATGTTCGTCTCACAGAAATTATTTTAGAAGTCACGAAAATAAACTTCTTACCCTTAACTGAACCGTATTGCCCCATCATCTCCACAATAGCGATCGCCCTCTATCATCTCCACAATAGCGATCGCCCCCCATCATCTCCACAATAGCGATCGCCCTCTATCATTTCCACAATAGCGATCGCCCTCTATCATCTCCACAATAGCGATCGCCCCCCATCATCTCCACAATAGCGATCGCCCTCTATACATCTCCACAATCCAGAGGCGATCGCCCTCTATCATCTCCACAATAGCGATCGCCCTTTATAATTTCTACAATAGCGATCGCCCGATTATGTGCAGGTTGAGGTTATACATCCCCGACTTCTGTCCGAAATATTCTCAGGTGGTAACAGAGTATCATAGAAGTCGGGGATGTGAAATCCTGGGTAAACTTTGATTCACTGCTACCTTAACCGCCACAGTTTGATAGTCTTGTCATCACTCCCACTAGCGAGGGTTTGACCATCTGGGCTGAATACTACAGAATTAACCGAGCCAGAATGACCAGTGAGGGTGTGGCGAAGTTTACCTGTCCTCACATCCCACAGTTTGATAGTCTTGTCCCCACTCCCACTAGCCAGGGTTCCGCTATCGGGGCTGAATCCTACAGAATAAACGGGGTTAGAATGACCAGTGAGGGTGTGGTGAACCTTACCTGTTTCCACATCCCACAGTTTGATAGTCTTGTCCCGACTCCCACTAGCCAGGGTTTCGCTATAGGGACTGAATCCTACAGAATAAACATAGTCAGAATGACCAGTGAGGGTGTGGCAAACCTTACCTGTGTCCACATCCCACAGTTTGATAGTCTTGTCCACACTCCCACTAGCCAGGGTTTGACCTATGGCTACGCCACCCAAGCTATCGGAACGCAAGCTATCGGAGCTGAGTCCTACAGAATAAACATAGTTAGAATGACCAGTGAGGGTGTGGCGAACCTTACCTGTGTTCACATCCCACAGTTTGATAGTGTTGTCCCGACTCCCACTAGCCAGGGTTTGACCTATGGGTGCGCCACGCAAAAGCAATTGCCCTCGCTCTAATCGCAATCGCAAAAGCGCTTGCTTTAATTGCATTGATGATTTTATTTTAGATTGCATTTTAGCATTCTGAATGCTGAATCCTACAGAATCAACATAGCCAGAATGACCAGTGAGGGTGTGGCGAACCTTACCTGTCCTCACATCCCACAGTTTGATAGTCTTGTCCCGACTCCCACTAGCCAGGGTTTGACCATCTGGGCTGAATGCTACGGACAAAACCCAGTTAGAATGACCGGTGAGGGTGTGGCGAACCTTACCTGTCTGCACATCCCACAGTTTGATAGTGTTGTCCCAACTCCCACTAGCCAGGGTTTGACCATCTGGGCTGAATCCTACAGACCAAACCGAGCCAGAATGACCGGTGAGGGTGTTTTCTAATAAAGGGGAACCGGTAATGACACTTATAGGATTTGTGGGAAATAAACCATAACGCATATAAGCATAAATTTGAGTGGTCATTAATCCCACTATGGCGCTAGTAGCTAATAATATTTTTACCCTATGGGGATGGTTTAGGGCTAGGTTCCTTTGAGGGGTGGGAGTTTTTACAGGTTGGCGCTGGGGTGGGGTTGTCTTGACCGAAGTAGTAAAAGATGCCCCAACTTTCCACAGTTTGATAGTGTTGTCACCACTCCCACTAGCTAGGGTTTGACCATCCCGGCTGAATCCTACAGACCTAACCAGGCTAGAATGACCGGTGAAGGTGTGGCGAACCTTACCTGTGTTCACATCCCACAGTTTGATAGTGTTGTCAGAACTCCCACTAGCTAGGGTTTGACCATCGGGGCTGAATCCTACAGAATAAACCCACCCAGAATGACCAGTGAGGGTGTGGCGAAGTTTACCTGTGTTCACATCCCACAGTTTGATTGTGTTGTCCCAACTCCCACTAGCCAGGGTTTGACCATCCGGGCTGAATCCTACAGACAAAACCGAGTAAGAATGACCGGTGAGGGTGTGGCGAAACTTACCTGTGTTCACATCCCACAGTTTGATAGTGTTGTCAGAACTCCCACTAGCCAGGGTTTTACCATCCGGGCTGAATCTTACAGAATAAACCGAGTGAGAATGACCGGTGAGGGTGTGGCGAACCTTACCTGTGTTCACATCCCACAGTTTGATAGTGTTGTCAGAACTCCCACTAGCCAGGGTTTGGCTATCGGGGCTGAATCCTACAGACAAAACCGGGTTAGAATGACCGGTGAGGGTGTGGCAAACCTTACCTGTGTTCACATCCCACAGTTTGATAGTGTTGTCATCACTCCCACTAGCCAGGGTTCGGCTATCTGGGCTGAATGCTACAGAATAAACAGAGTTAGAATGACCGGTGAGGGTGTGGCGAACCTTACCTGTCTGCACATCCCACAGTTTGACAGTCTTGTCACCACTCCCACTAGCGAGGGTTTGACCATCGGGGCTGAATCCTACAGAACAAACCGGTTCAGAATGACCGGTGAGGGTTCTGGGTGAAAAGTTACCACTGGGTGAAGTTGTAACTTTTACTGGGGATGTTTGAGTCGTTGCACTGGTTACAGGTTGGC
>NZ_JANQDG010000048.1:0-5477 GCF_029891665.1 Anabaenopsis sp. FSS-46
CATCATTATGGTTTTAAGGGAACAGGGAACAGGGAACAGGGAACAGGGAATAGTGAGTAGGGAATAGTGAGTAGGGAATAGGGAATAGGGGATAGGGGATAGGGAATAGTGAATGTCCTAATTACCTTGGCGGTTGCTATAACTAAAAAAACTCATGATCAGAACGCTCAGGTTAATTCCGAGGGTCTGGGTCATGAGTTAAGAAAATTATTTGATGATGGAATCAGGATTTAGTATGACTCCACTAATGGCTATTCCTCTTCCTCTGGTAAGCCGAAAATTGATTTATATAACTTTACATACTGCTTGGCGGATTCATGCCAACTGAAGTTCTGGCTCATACCACGTTTTTGCAATTCCTGCCATTGAGGTTGGAAACGGAAGCCTTCCCAAGCTCGGATCATACAGGTGAACAGATCTAATGGTTCATAGCGGTCAAAACAATAACCAGTACCGGCGGCGTTCATGGGGTCATGGTGCAATACGGTGTCCACTAATCCACCTGTACGGCGCACAATAGGGGGACAACCATAACGCAAAGACATCATTTGACTGATACCGCAGGGTTCAAATCGGCTAGGCATTAAGAAAGTATCAGCGCCAGCATAAATCCGACGAGACAGGGAATCATTATATAGCAGATAAGTTGCCATCCTTCCAGGATAGCGGGATGCTAACTGCCACATTTGGGTTTCGTAGTAGCGATCGCCTGTTCCCAACAGCACGAATTGGGCATCAGTATAAGCCATGAAACGGTCTAGGATTTGCAAGACCAGATCAATACCTTTTTGCTCTACCAACCGTGTTACCATGCCAATTAAAAAGGCTTTGCTGTTAACTTCTAAACCTACTTCTTCTTGGAGAGCAATTTTGTTAGCCTTGCGTTTATCCAGGGTATCGATAGTAAAGTTTTCGCTGATGGCTTTATCCGTGGCGGGATCGTAAAGCTCAAGGTCTATACCATTGATAATCCCGGATAATTTACCACTGATAAAAGATAGCAAACCTTCTAGGGTTTCGCCGTAAGCAGGAGTTTTGATTTGTTCAGCATAAGTGGGAGAAACTGTATTTACCCGGTCAGCGTACTGTACCGCTGCTGCCATGGTATTATGTCCCTGCATATACCAAGGACACCAAGTAATTTTTTCTAAATACCATCTCCACGGCCCTTGATAGGCGAGGTTGTGAATAGTAAACACAGTGCTGATATCCGGGTCTTGGTGCATCCACACCGGAATCATGCCCGTGTGCCAATCGTGACAGTGGATAATTTGTGGTTTCCAGTAGTTCCAGCAAAATTCAGCTGCGCCATTGGCAAAAAAAGTAAACCGCCAGTCCTCATCATCACCACTATAAATCCGGCGGGGTGAAAATACAGGATGTCCGAATAAATACAAGGGAACGTCAGTACCAGGTAAAACACTTTCGTAAACTTCAAAGTCCTGGAACATGGCATATCCCTTCCAAATTGGTGCTTCAGGAATCTGCATTTTGTCTGGGAGGAAGCCATAATAAGGCAAGAATATGCGGACATCATGCCCCATTTGTCTCAATATTTTGGGTAATGCACCCACCACATCCCCCATTCCTCCCACTTTGGCCACGGGAGCTGCTTCTGCTGCAACAAATAGAATCCGCATGGTAGTTTTTATTTCCCCGGTTATGCTTATCTGTTTTGAGTTATCAAGTTTTGCACTGCTATATAAAACCTAGACAAAGCTAGACTTTACTTTCTACTTCAACAGGAGCATGGGAGCGGTTATCCCTCAGTAGACTTGCACGCCTTAGCCAGACGCGATATTTCTCTTAAGATTTACAAGAAAGACTACCGCTATCATTGCTTGGTTTTCGCGTTGGCAATAGTCTTAATTCAATACCTGATATCGTATTATATATCAAGTGGGCGATTTTCTTAACTCACTTATGTCAATTCTTGTCAACATAAGTATAGTTTTGTCTATAAAATAGTCAGCTTAGGACTAGCTCTTTCTCATAGTCTACTGCCAAATAGCTTCTTTTTGATTAATCTACTTTATGACAAGCTTTAATCGCTCTACCACTCGTCGGTTGAAAACATTAACTCAAATTCCTTCTGTATGGGAGGGCGATCGCCGTCCAATGTCATCGTCGCCAACATCAGCTTCAGACTCCGAGAGCAACGGTGAATGTATTCTTTGGGTAGATGGTTCCCAAGGTGTGGTGCGGGGGATGGATGTAGTATCTCCTGAAATAGGTCCAGAAGCAATTGTTCGCACCTTAATGCGTGCAATGGAGCATCCCCATAGCCCTGGTAAACCCGCCAGACCCCAAAAGATTGTAGTTAAAGACCGAGAAATTCAGTTTTACCTGCGGGGTGTGCTGCAAGGCTTGGATATTAGCATTGATTACGTTCCCGAATTGCCCTTAATCGACGAACTTTTCCGCGGATTTACTGAGATACAGGATAATCAAGTGCCAGATTTACCTCCCCAATATGCACAAGTATTGCGTGATCAGGCCTTCGCTGTTTGGCACACTGCACCTTGGGAATTTTTACAAGAACAACAAATATTATCAATAGAGATTAATAACTGGGACGTTGGGACACTGTACGTTTCCGTCATGGGGATGCTAGGGATGGAGTACGGGATTTTACTTTATCGCTCTGAAGATTCTCTGAGGCAGTTTCGGGCAGAAGTTTTAGAGGATGATGAATCACAAGCACATTTAGAAGAGGCTTTCCTCAAACAAGACTGTCTATTTCTGACTTTTGAAAGTGAAGATGAAGATGAAGATGAAATGGATGGGGACGAGGATTTAAGCGATTTACCCATATCGGAAATTCAGCCTACTTTCGGTAATATCCACCCATTAGAAGGATTGCGGTCGGTTTTGTATGAAGAGGAGGCACTAGCAGTATTTGTGGCTTTAGAGAGCCTGATCCGCTTTATCCGCGATTACCATAACCAGCTCGATAGTGAAACTTTTCCTACCCTCAGCCGTCGCTATCGTATTGCTGTACCTAAATCCAATTCAGAATCAATTAAGTCTTTGTCTGTGACTGTCTCCACTATGCCGCAATTAGCAGCAGAATTAGAGGAAATGGCAGGTTGGGACATGGAAGAACTAGAAATGGGAGGCGAAGACTCGCCTGATTTTCCTGGCTTGCGAGATGATCTGATTCCAGAAAATTCTTTTATCAGTCTGGGAGTAATCTCTTGGGAAATGTTAGACTCATTGCGTCAAGGAGTTCTAAATTATCAATCTGCTGAAATATCAAAAGTGGGTGATGGATTACCGGTAGTTTTAATTCAAACCTCACGACCCAAGGCTAAAACTATCATTGAAAATATTGTCGCAGCCGGCGGACTCAAAGCCATTTGCTTTAATCCGGGTGCTGATCCTTTTGATGGCGATCGCTACGATTTGGGTTTGTTGCAAACTGAAAATGGCGAATTATTCTTGTTCGGTGAATTTTTAGATGATGATCCAACCCATGGAGAAGCCCGGAAGAAATGGGATGAGCGGTGTAAAAACACCAACGGCTACTGTGGTTTGATTATTGCCAAAGGAATAAAAGGATCTACGAGTCGCAACCCCCAATTAGGAGATATGATGGCTTTATTTGAAGCGCACTCACTTTCTCATCAAGCCCTAGGTTTTGGCACTCTGCAACTCATGCCTGAGTGAGAATTTGACTAAAACTTACCCAAGGATCAATAGCTAATTCCGCTACCAACTCAGTTACAATTTGTAAAGAAACTGAAAGGGTAAGATGGAATGCGCGTTGCAATTGTGGGTGCGGGACTGGCTGGGCTAGCAACCGCGGTAGATTTGGCTGATGCTGGTTGTGAAGTAGAGATTTTTGAGTCCCGCCCATTTGTTGGTGGTAAAGTCAGTAGTTGGGTAGATGAAGATGGCAACCATATTGAAATGGGATTGCACGTATTTTTTGGTTGTTACTACCAGCTATTTGATTTAATGGAGAAAGTGGGGGCATTATCCAATTTACGCCTAAAAGAACATACCCACACTTTTATTAATCAAGGGGGACGTACTGGTAGTTTAGATTTTCGCTTTATTACTGGTGCGCCTTTCAATGGATTAAAGGCATTTTTTACAACTTCTCAATTATCATTACAAGATAAACTACAAAATGCCATCGCCTTGGGTACTAGCCCCATTGTTCGCGGATTAGTAGACTTCAACGGGGCGATGAAAACTATCCGTAACTTAGATAAAGTTAGCTTTGCTGAATGGTTCCGCAGTCACGGCGGTAGTGAGGGTAGTATCAAACGGATGTGGAACCCCATTGCTTATGCTTTGGGATTTATTGATTGTGATCATATTTCCGCCCGTTGTATGTTGACAATCTTCCAGTTTTTTGCATCTAAAACTGAAGCCTCAATTATGCGGATGCTGGAAGGTTCCCCAGATGAGTATTTGCACAAGCCCATCCTGAAATATTTAGAAGCAAGAAACGTTAAAATTCATACTCGTCGCCAAGTCAGGGAAATTCAATTTACTCAATCAGGAGAACAAACTCAGGTAACTGGTATTGTAGTTGCCCAAGGTGACACCACACAAACCGTTAGGGCTGATGCTTACCTCTGTGCTTGCGATGTCCCGGGGATTCAGCGTATATTACCCCAAGAGTGGCGTAAGTGGTCGGAATTTGACAATATTTATAAATTAGATGCAGTACCCGTGGCCACAGTACAGCTGCGATTTGATGGCTGGGTAACAGAACTCCAAGATGAACACGAACGCAAACAGCTAAATCATGCCGCGGGGATAGATAATTTACTGTATACTGCCGATGCTGACTTTTCTTGTTTTGCTGATTTAGCCCTGGCTAGTCCCAGTGATTATTATCGCCCGGGACAAGGGTCTTTATTACAGTTGGTACTCACACCGGGAGATCCTTTTATTAAACAAACCAATGAAGCGATCGCCCAACACGTGCTCAAACAAGTTCATGAACTGTTCCCCTCATCCCGCGAACTGAATATGACTTGGTATAGTGTTGTAAAACTGGCGAAATCACTCTACCGAGAAGCACCAGGGATGGATCCTTACCGTCCTAACCAAAAAACCCCAGTGCATAACTTCTTTTTAGCAGGTAGTTATACTCAACAAGATTATATTGACAGCATGGAGGGAGCAACCATTTCTGGACGGCGTGCAGCAAAAGTGATTTTAGAGAACCTGAAACAATAAGCAAACGCACTAAGCAGAGGTTAGCCAATAGCTAGTTATTTGCTAACAATAGATTATATATCCTCATAACTGCTCAGATAGTGGTATGGCTTATGTACCACTACGAGAAGCAGTCAAACAACTGGGACTGCACCCAAACACTTTAAGGAAGTACGCAGACAATGGCAAGATTGAAAGCATCAAAAACGAAGCAGGACAAAGACTTTTTCACGTTGAATCCTACCTCCGTGGTGCAGCTAGAACTTCCATTGTTTGCTACTGCCGAGT
Organism: Anabaenopsis sp. FSS-46; assembly: GCF_029891665.1. Lineage (NCBI taxonomy): Bacteria > Bacillati > Cyanobacteriota > Cyanophyceae > Nostocales > Nodulariaceae > Anabaenopsis > Anabaenopsis sp. FSS-46. The sequence continues at coordinate 5,467 of NZ_JANQDG010000048.1, forward strand.
TAGTTCAACCA
>NZ_JANQDG010000049.1:0-2910 GCF_029891665.1 Anabaenopsis sp. FSS-46
AATGGGATTTAGTAGTGGCTGATTACACCGAAGCTATTAAACTTAATCCTAATTTAGCTCTAGCTTACTACAATCGTGGTATTGTTTACCGTAAACAGCAAAAATGGGATTTAGCAGTGGCTGATTACAACAAAGCTATTACTCTTGATCCTAACTATGCCGGTTGTGCGCCTAAATGGCCAGGTGTTCGATTACTATCAAGCTCAAGTTCAAATGATATTCATCCTCAATGGCAAGGTGAAAGTAGGATTGGAATGTCTTGGAGTTTAATAACAAAACAAATGATCAACACAGATACAGGTATTTACCTGAAAGGAGATTTATATTCTCCCCGTGGAGGACTGATAAATGAAAATATTTTTGTTATGGAAGATGAGTGGTTTTGTAATTTATGAGCTAATTTATAAAGAAAATCTAGAGGCTCTTTCTAAATAAATGTAAAAAAAGCAAAGCCAGTTGATCACCCATCGAGTATTCATAACACTGACTATTATTCTGGTATATTGCGCGATCGCCCCTAGAAGCAGCAGAAATCAGAGCCACAGAAAAACGCCGTGAGCCAGAAATATTAAGAGATTTAACCTATCTTTTATATAACATTTGCTTTTCGCCCCCGACGGATAATATTAGTATTGTAACCGCCACATAAACCGCGATCGCCCCCAATTACCAACAGTCCTACAGTTTTAACTTCCCGTTTTTTGAGTAGGGGGAGGTCTACATCCTCAAACCGGAGACGGGTTTGCAAACCATACAACACCTGTGCGAGGCGGTCAGCGAAGGGACGGGTGGCGGTGACTTGTTCTTGGGCGCGACGGACTATAGCAGCTGCTACGAGCCGCATAGCTTCCGTGATTTTTTTGGTGTTTTTGACCGAATGAATGCGATCGCGTATTGCTTTGAGATTGGCCATGTTGGTTGACGGTTGACGGTTAACGGTTAACTGTCAACCGTCAACGCTTCTGACTACATGATTTTTCAAACACCCTCTAAGACCCATATCACCTTTGATAATGCGTTTGAGTAATTTATGAAGACCTTTTTTGTTTTTGTCACTGCTTCGCCGGATACAATAGTTAAGAAATGTTGCCTATTGAGATGACTAATGACACCCTCACAAGATGTAACTACTCCTGATCTCCAACAAGAGGAATACGGCAACTCAGAACCGGATGCTCTCAATGAGTTGCCTGATGAAGTGGAAATGTCCCTTTTCGACCACCTAGAAGAGCTACGACAACGGATTTTTTATTCTTTAATTGGTGTTGCAGTTGGTGTTGTTGGCTGCTTCATCGCCGTGAAACCCATTGTTAAGTTACTGGAAGTCCCCGCCCAAGGGGTCAAGTTTCTCCAACTGGCTCCAGGGGAATATTTCTTTGTTTCCATCAAAGTAGCGGGTTACAGTGGGTTAGTACTTTCTAGCCCCTTCATTCTTTACCAAATTATCCAGTTTGTTCTTCCGGGACTAACTCGGCGGGAACGCCGCTTACTCGGACCGGTGGTTTTAGGTTCTAGTGTGCTGTTTGTCACGGGTTTAGTATTCGCTTATTTACTATTAATTCCCGCAGCTTTGAATTTTTTCATTAGCTACGGCGAAGATGTGGTAGATCAACTATGGTCTATTGACAAATACTTTGAATTTGTGCTGTTACTATTATTTAGTACTGGTTTAGCATTTCAAATTCCCATTATTCAATTATTACTAGGTAATTTGGGAATTGTCTCCTCTCAAAAGATGATTTCTGGCTGGCGATTTGTGATTATGGGAGCAGTTGTTCTCGGTGCTGTTCTCACCCCTTCCACTGACCCCCTGACCCAAAGTCTCTTAGCAGGAGCAGTTTTAGGACTCTACTTTGGTGGTATTGGTCTAGTGAAGCTGACAGGTAAGTGATTAATTAGATAGCTAGCTATCAGTAGTTGTTTCTGTTGCTAGCTTTTGCCCGATTTTTGGCTCTATACCTGCAAGTAGTCGCTGAATGTTAGCACGATGGCGGAAAATTACGTAAATTCCCCCAGCAATACCAAACAGGATATAGGGTAGCGGTTGATGTAGAGTTAACATCAAAATCGGCACAGCGATCGCACCGGCAATGGAACTTAATGATACAATTCTGGATATAGCTATAAACACAGCAAACACTGCGGCTGTAGCTAATCCTACTTGCCAATTCATCGCTAATAAAATTCCTAAGCTGGTAGCTACAGACTTACCGCCAGAGAAGCCGAGAAAAATTGATTTACTGTGTCCCAGGATAGCTAATAACCCCACTAAAGTAATCATCCAAGATTGCCAAAGTTGGATATTTACCGTTGAGGGGAGAAGATTTTGAGTAGGAGCAAAGGAAAATAACCAGTAAACAACTGCGATCGCTAAAACTCCCTTGAAGCAATCAATTACTAAAACCAGAGCGCCCGGGCCTTTCCCTAAAGTGCGCAATACATTAGTTGCGCCGGTTGAACCCGAACCAACTTCGCGAATATCAATACCCTGTAAGAGCTTTCCCGCAATGTAGCCAGTGGGAAAAGAACCCAACAGATAAGCTACCACCAAAGCCACGCCACACAAACTGAACCAAATAGCCATAATTAAATCACAAAACACCATAAAAATTCAAGGTTTGCAGTGAGGACAAAAGTCCTCCGTTGCCATCTGCTATAGTCGGAAGGCTCCCGATACTTTTTTGCTAACATTAACTAACAAATACACTCTTTAAGAGAGGGCGTATCAACCAATGCACGTAGGAAAATCCCCCGCGCACCATTTATGTTCCGGCTCATTACCCGCCCGTCAGATGGAGACTTAACGAATTTAGCACCACCAAGGTTGGGGATGATTTCACCAGTCCAGCTGACTGTTTTTGATGTGTACGCTTCGTTCACATCCATCACTACTTTATTAGTCTCAAAAGC
>NZ_JANQDG010000050.1:0-19087 GCF_029891665.1 Anabaenopsis sp. FSS-46
TTCATTTTTAGATGGTGATGTGCTACCTACATTTCGTGCAAAACCGGAAGGGTGGCAATCATCAGGAAAACGTGTGAATCGTGGATTATTCAGAACAGCAGAAAATGTTCTCTTAAATGCTGATGCTAATGGAGCAGCTAATATTTTAGCTAAAGTAGCGATCAAACTAGGTTTAGACCTAAGTGGAGTCAGTAGGGTGTCTTTGATAGCACCATTGAAAGTTCGTTTATGGGCTATTCAAGAATCCCCCGGCTTCTAGCCGTGGGGAGTATCAACTAGATTCCCAATACTTGGGGCTAATGTAGACAGAAACAAAATTAAATAATACCCAGATTAGTCAGTCCCAAAACCGCACCCACACCAATGATATGACCAGCACTCATAGCCGCCAAGAAGCAGCCAATACTAGGATTATTGAACAGTCCCGACAAGGGTAAAGGCATTTTATTACCCACCTGTGGGTAACTAATAGTGCGGGGAATAATTAAAAGACATAACAGACAACTGCCAATAATAATAGCAGTAGCAATCCAATTCGATGTAGTACCAGTGTTGGGAACCGTCACTTGAACTGTTAATAAGATTGATGAGATCATAGTTCTTTGTCAGGGATAAACAAGCTAATGTAGCTATACTGCTCCTGAAAAAGTTTCTCCATCCTCCCTCAAAGGTTAGGTTAGTATTTATCTTGTAGATAAAATTCATATGCGGGTAAAAATTTGCGGTATTACTCAACCACAACAGTCTGTAGCGATCGCTTCCCTAGGTGCAACCGCACTAGGATTTATATGTGTACCCACATCGCCCCGCTATGTTACCCCAGAGCAAATTCAGGCGGCGGTGGCGCAATTACCGGCAAATATTGACAAAATCGGGGTTTTTGCCAAGGCTAGCATTCCTGAAATTATCCAGATAGTCAAGAGTGCTGGATTGACTGGTGTACAGTTACACGCAGACGAAACCCCGGAGTTTTGCTGTATTTTACGTCAAAGTCTGCCCAATATCGAAATCATCAAAGCCTTTAGAATTCGCAGTTTAGAGAACCTGATGGCAACAGCCAACTATACAGACCATATAGACACAATACTACTAGATGCCTATCATCCCCAACAATTAGGAGGTACTGGACAAACTTTAGACTGGGAAATGTTAGAGAAATTTAGACCTAATTGTCCTTGGTTATTAGCTGGGGGACTAACCCCAGATAATATAGTAGCTGCAATAAGTCAAGTCAAACCCGATGGGATAGATTTATCTAGCGGTGTAGAAATTAAACCAGGAGATAAAGATTTAAACAAAGTGGCGCTGCTGTTTGAGATATTAGGGAGACCATTTTGATCACCCACCTGAGTTAAATAAATACCCAGTACTCAAGATTTTAGACTTTAAAGAGCGCCAGCACTGGGCATGAGGGTTAATTCATCAATGACAGCTTGCTGTGGTAGTAAGGCTGTGTAGAGAATTGACTGAGCAACGATTTCTGGCGTTAACATTTTTGAACGGTCAAAATCCGACTGTACGGTGTCTGTATCCCACAATTCCGTATTCACAGCACCAGGGCAAATTGCAGTGACCCGAATCCCATGGCTGCGTTCTTCTTGTGCTAGGGTTTGACTCAAGGCCAGTAAGCCCGCTTTACTGACGCTATAAGCTCCCCAACCCGGAAAAGCTTGCTTTCCGGCGATGGAAGCGACGTTAATAATCATACCTTGTTTTGCTTGTCTCATTCCCGGCAAGATAGCCATACAGCATTCAAATACACTGGTGAGGTTCAAGTTAATGACTTGCTGCCAATCTTTTAGGGGGGTTTCACTTAAGTTTGCTGTGTATGCTATACCGGCATTGTTGACTAAGATATCTATGCTGCCAAAATCAAGGGCGATGTCTTGAATTGCTGCTTTTACTTGAGACACATTAGCCAAATCCACAGGGTAAGCCTTGGCTGCTACTCCTGTATCCCTAGCTGCTGCGGCTACTATCTCCAACTTGTCTAAAGAACGGCTGACTAAAGCGACATCAATTCCCGCTTTGGCAAAGGCTAATGCCGTTGCTTTGCCAATTCCACTACTAGCCCCAGTAATTAGGGCGCGTCGTTTTTCCCAACTCATGCTTTCTCCAAATTTTTGCGCAACTAATTATGGAAATTTTGGGGCTTGTTAAAGTAATTTTTAGCAAGTAATTTTTAGTAAATTATCAGTGATTACTAAAGAACAGACAAACCACCCGCTAAATCCAGTTGGCTAAAAATACAAAAAACCTATGGCTGTTGAAATTTTTAACCATCTTTGGGTAGCCATAGGTATTATAGCATTGCCGATGAGCAATGGGGTGATTTTCTGGTGGTATCAGTGGATAGATTCAGTAAAAACACCAATTTTGCGAAATTTTTCATAGCGCAGTTGCCGGCGCTCTTGAGATGTTAAGCGGTTGAGTTCTTCTAAGTTGTCTAATAAGCTTTGCTTAAGAGTTCTGGCCGCTTCTAGGGGATCGGAATGAGCGCCACCAATGGGTTCAGGTAATATCTCGTCAATGATACCCAGGTTTTTTAGGTCGTGGGAAATGATTTTTAAAGCCACAGCTGCTTGGGGGGATTTGCTGGCATCTTTCCACAAAATCGCCGCGCAGGCTTCCGGGGTGGCAACGGTATAAACGGCGTGTTCAAACATCATCAGGCGATCGCCCACACCAATACCTAAAGCGCCACCAGATCCACCTTCGCCGATGACTGTGCAGATAATGGGGACATCAAAACAAAACATTTCCCGTAAATTATAGGCGATGGCTTCTCCTTGACCTTGATGTTCAGCTTCTATACCCGCCCAAGCCCCTGGGGTGTCGATGAAAGTTATAATCGGCATCCCAAACTTGTGAGCGTGTTCCATCAAGCGCAGGGCTTTCCGGTAACCACCGGGGGAAGCCATACCGAAATTCCGGGCGACATTATCCTTGGTGTCGCGGCCTTTTTGATGACCTAACATCACCACTGGCTGCCCGCCCAAACGACCTACACCACCAACTAAAGCCGGATCGTCGCCACCGCAGCGATCGCCGTGTAACTCCATCCACTCATCACTGATGGACTGGATATAGTCAAGTGTACTAGGGCGACGAGGATGACGAGCAACTTGCAGACGTTGGGAAGGCGATAAATTACTAAAAATTTCTTCCCGTAGTTGCATAGCCCGTGTTTCTAATTTGCGAATTTCACCAGAAACATCAACGCCATTTTCTGCTGCCAGTTGCCGAATCTGATCAATTCGGTTTGCCAGTTCTGCTAGTGGCTTTTCAAAATCTAACAGTAGTGGTTTGCGCTCGGTAGTTGGCATCTTACAAATTCAGAGTTTTGAGTGTTAATTTTCCCCGTCCTTCAGGGCGGGGCATAGGGTGGGGATGTTGGGGCTGACTATAGGCATTTCCAGTCACTAGTTAAGGACTAATGACTCAACTAGCAGTGGTCTAAACCCGTGTTTTATAGATGCTTGACCAATCTGCTCCATTTTGTCTACGGTAATCTGATTGCGCCCCCAAGAAAAGTTCGTGTACAACTTCTCAAATTCAAGCAGCATTGATTCAGCAAAGCAAGCGAACAACTGGCGTGTGGGAACATCCATATTGACTATTTTCATAATTTTCCAGTCAATATCGAGAGAATGTTCCACGATGCCACCGTTTAGCACATGAACCCCACTCTGCTGAATTTTAGTAGCTAAATTTTTCGGATAGCCGCCGTCAATCAGCAAACAAGGCTGCTTCAAGACTTGAAAATCAATTTCCAGACCTTTGGGCATACTGGCGACCCAAACGACGATATCAGCTTGGGGGAGTGCTTCATCTAAACCCATAATTTTCCCCCTTCCCAATTCGGCTTGTAACTCTGTTAGACGTTCATGGTTACGGGCGATGAGCAAAAGTTCTTTGACATCTGTTCTGATATTAAGCCAGCGTGTCACTGCACTGCCAATATCTCCAGTAGCGCCACATATAGCAACAGTCGCTTTCGACAAATCAATTCCTATTTGTTTTGACGCTTGTTCCACCTGGCGACAAATGACGTAGGCTGTGTGAGTATTCCCGGTGGTGAAGCGTTCAAACTCTAGTTTGATGTTGCGGACTTGCCTAAATTGCTCCAATTTAAAGTTTTCAAAAATAATTGAGGAAAATCCCCCCAAGGCAGTAATATTTATGCCATGCTTTTGAGCATGAGCCATGGCGTTGAGAATTTTGCGTGTTGCTGCCTTTATGCGCCGATTGGCTAGCATTTCCGGCAAAAAACAAGATTCTACATACCGTCCTTGGATTGTCTGCCCAGTTACACTGGTAACCGTGATTTCATCGACAATTTGGGGCGGGGCGCTGCACCAAAAATCTAACCCTTGATCGGCATATTCTGGGTAACCCAATTCTTGGGCTACCGCTTGGGCGTGTTCTAAACTAGTCAAATGTCCAATTAGACCAAACATGTATTGATGTATTAGGCGTATGCTTTGTCGAAAGCGTTGAATAAGTGGGGAAGAACTAAATACCAAGCAATTAGTAATATTGCCTTTTTCTTTTTTGCTTCGGAAACCCTAGGCCAACGGAAATACCGGGGAAAAGTAATTCTTCATTAAGAAAATCTTAATGTATTCTGGTTTCTTGATATCACTTTCACAAGGATGACACAAAGCGTAAGATGCATCACGGATAAAACTAGGCAGTGCTAAATTCCGGTAAGTATTTTAAATTCCGTATTTTGCCTGCCCCTAGGCACTTATTAAGCGGCTGTGAGTCCATAGGCAGACATCCGCATAATGTCCCTCGTCGTGAATCCAATGTTACTCAATGCTTCACCGTATTGAATCATGAAGTCTTCTACTAAAGCTTCTTTTTCCATGGCCAAGACGTGGGCATCATCTTCTACCTGGTTGAGCATTTTCCAAACAATGGGTAGGTTTTGGCGGTTGGCTGCTTCTAATTCAGCTTTCGATTCTGTAAAGTTTTCTTTCAACCACACCTCTCCAAAGTTGAGGTGACTATACTCATCTTTGACTACTCCCTCAGTGATTTTACGGGCAAAGTCATCGGCAACGGGAATGTAAATGTTATATGCTGCGATCGCAAAGCATTCAATAATCAAAGACTGAATCAGCAAGCAAGTCACCACTTTACCCTCAGCTGCGGCTGTTTGGAAATTGGCGTGGAGTTGAGCGAAGAACTCCTGAGCAAACTCCATATTTGGTGTAACTTTTAGATTACGCCCACAAGCCTCAAAACCCTTTTTGTGGCGATTTTCCATTTTAGATAAACGAATGAGTTCATCTTTACAGTCTGGGAGCATTTGAGCCAATGTGATGTAATTTTCATAAGCTTCTTGTTCCCCCTCAATGACAATAGCATTGATGCGACTGTAAGCATCTTTGTATTCTTCACTGTGGAAATCAATTTCTAACTCGGCTGTAAGTTGTTGCATGGTGTGTTTACTCCGGTAAACTTGAATCATTTGATACAAAAATTTGATTGTCCCTGATAGATTTAGGGTAATCATCACTATGGTTTAATTTAACTTAACAAGTCACTATGTTATAGATTAACTCTTGCTGGGGACGATGCTCTAGTAGTAGAAAACAAAGCTTGGATGCACAACTCATGCCTAAACCTTGGAATCTAAAATCTGGCAATTTTTTGCGCCTAGGAGTGCTGCTATTGGGGGCATTTATTGTCCTATTCCCCTTGCTAGTGGTCTTCCTCACCTCTTTTGCACCTCCGGGAGCTACTGTAGAAATTTCAGCCAAAACTAACTGGTCTTTAGCTAATTACCGCGATGCCTGGCAGCGGGGTCAATTTTTACTAGCGTTTGCTAATTCTACCTTAGTGGCGATCGCTGTGACAGCCTTTCAAATGGTCACTTCTGCCTTAGCGGGTTACGCCTTGGCCAGATTGAAATTTCGTGGTAAACAAGCGCTGTTAGTGGTTGTTTTGGCCACTTTAGTAATTCCCTTCCAATTACTGGTGATTCCCATCTTCTTAGTTTTAAAGTGGGGACACCTGATTAATACTTACGGGGCGCTGATTTTACCAACTGCTGTCAATGGCTTTGGGATTTTCCTATTACGTCAGTATTTCCAAACAATTCCCGTAGAGTTGGAAGAAGCAGCAAGCATAGACGGAGCGAACCGACTGCAAATTTTATGGCGAGTCATGTTACCTTTAGCCCGTCCAGCCTTAGTCACACTGTTTCTGTTTACCTTTATTGGCGAATGGAACGATTTGTTTAAACCGTTGGTATTTACAACCAGACCGGAATTGAGAACAGTGCAATTAGCCTTAGCAGAGTTTCAAGAACAATTCACAAATAATTGGCCTTTGATGATGGCGGCGGTGACTATAGCCACCGTACCGGTAATAGTCTTATTCCTCATCGGCCAGCGTCAGTTTATTCGTGGTATAGCCGCCACAGGGATTAAGAATTGAGTATGGGCTAATTCGTTTCCTGGATTTGTACGCGGATGGTGTGTTGAGTAGCACCACTGAGCTGTAGTTCCATGACTTCACCACCCAGAGGTTCGATGCAAGTCAGGAGCGATCGCAACTGGGGTGTACTAGCACCAGTATCTACATAGAGCCGGTCTGCTAAGTTAGCGATGCGCTTCCAATTCATGTACAACTTGGCAATTGTTTGTTCTATTTGTGATGCTTGGTTAACCAAGTCCGCGGCTAGACTCAAACAGCCGATTCTTTGGGCTTCTTCCAGGGCGGTTTCAATGTCAATATCTGCCTGGGTAAGTGCTTGGACTTGGGCGGCTCCTTTGAGATATTTAGCCAGGTGACGGGCTTCTGAAGTTACCTGCTTGAGAGTATCGACATCTGGGTTAGTCGCAATTTCTGCTTGAATCACCCGTTGGTGTGATTCTGGTAGTTTTTCCATTTCCTTGACCAGTGGGGCAATGTAGCGCGCGGGAAGGGAGTTTTCCGCGGCTTTTACCTTCACTGGTTCTGGTAGTAATTCTGAAGACATGGCAGTCCATTCATCGGTGAGTTGGCGCACTTCTCGCCTGGTGATCTGGTCACCTTTTTGCGCCGCTTCACTTACCATCTGCTGAACTTCTGGGACAGCCTTAGAGGTTTCGATAAATGCCCTTTTGCTAAAGTTATTCACTGATTTAGGGTCTAATTTTCCTTCTTCGAGGAGAGTATCAGCACTGTTAGCCAGCTGAATCCAGGTGTATGCCTGACTTTTGCTAATTTCCCGTTCTTTGAGCCATTTGAGAAATCCCGTACCCCGTCCGTCGCCTCCTCTTTTCTCTCGATCGCGGATAGCCCTTAAAATTCGCCCCCGCCAGATTTCTGTTTGCAGGTCAAAGCGATCGCATACCTGCCAAGCTACATCTAGCTGTTGTTGAAATTCTGAGTCTAATATTTCTTCATCTTCTGGGTCTGGTAGTTCAAAGCTGAGGTCGGCTGGTTGTTGCAAAGCCGCTGCTAGGTCGTCGATATATTCGGTATTTTGCACAGTTGATAGGTAACTAGTGGATGCGATAGCGAAGCGCTGCTGCAAGCAGATGGGCTTAATTATTACATACTTTTTGAAACTCCCCACAATACCTTGAATACACAAGGGCGCTGAGGAAGTTTACCCACGCTACTCAATCAGGACGGGGAGGAGCGGGGAGCAATGTTCATTCAAACTAGACTTGATTACCAGATTTAGCGGTAATTTTCTGCAATAGATGACTAATTTTTGCAGCCCTTTGGGGTTGACGCTGTTTTTGTAATAAGGCTTGTGCTTGTTGTAAATTGATTTTTGCTGACTCTAGCTGATTTGCATCCATGAAAACATTTGCTAAACGCAAATAGGCATCTGGATTTTTAGGACTGCGGCGAATCACTTCTTGGTATAATTCTGTTGCTTGTTTGACATTGCCTTGCTCCTTGAAAATATCTCCCAATAGTAAGCGCACCACATCATTAGTGGAGTTGAGAGAAATTACCCGCACAAAAGCTGCTTTTGCACCCTCATAGTCTTTTTGTTGATAAAGATTTACCCCTTTTTGGAAAGCGTTGGAGGTAATTAAGGTTTTCCAAGAGAAATAACCAAGAATGAGGATAGCGACAATAACTGAGGTTATGGCCAGAATATCAGGTATTTTTAAAGTTTCTAGCATAATTTTACCCTAAAAGACAGGCAAGAGGGAACATGATATATTCGAGGTAAAACAGTTTCCAGATAAATTGGTAGAATTGCGCGATCGCAGTTTTGTCTTGTAAGTCTACGGCTAAACTGCGCATCCACATCCCCGCCAGGACTACTAGATGACTAACCACCAAAAATACTGGGTTAATGGCGGTAAAACCCATTACACCAACTAGAGTGACACCCAAATAGCAAAAAGTTAGCACCCATAGGGCCAAATTAAATACTGCTGGTGGGCCGAGTGCGATGGTGAAGGTATTGATATTGTAAAGGCGATCGCCTTCTATATCAGGGATATCTTTAAAGATAGCGATGGCAAAGGTAAACACCAAGATAAAGATTGTCAGCACCCAAACCGCCAAGGGAATTCCTGGTTTTTGTTCTAATGCTGCATTAAAATGCAAAAATAGCCCCAAATTCACAATAGTTCCCCGCACTGAAAAAATACACAGTGCAGCCCAGAAGGGAAATCGCTTTAGGCGAATGGGTGGTAAAGAATAAGCCGTACCAATTACCAAACTCACAGCCACCATCCCCAAGAGAAAAGGCCCAGTTAGCCCAGCTACAACTAGGGCTAAAATACCCATAACTATGACAATTAATTGACCTTGCTGGCGAGAAAATTCCCCGGATGCTAGGGGTAAATGAGGTTTATTAATCTTGTCAATTTCCACATCTTGGAGTTGATTCAAACCCACAATATAAACATTGCCACATAAACAGGCAATCCACGCACCCAGAACAGAAATGAGTTGCACAAGGGAAAAACCCACAGAGGAGATAGCAACCGCAATCAAATACAAGCCCCACACACTCAAACTTGTACCAATAATTGTGTGTGGGCGGGAAAACTTCCAAAAGGCATAAGCCCAGTTCTTGGAAAAATTAGCAGCATTGGGAGAAATTTGACTCATGAAAGTTATAGATAAAGGAATGGTAAATTACAATTCTTCCCTTACTTATTACCGGATAACAACCCAAAGCGAATCAAGCCACGCTGATAACCATCACGCATTAATCCCAGTGATAATGCGCCTTGAATAGTTGTCCAACCAGAAGTAAGTAAGCCAAAAATCGCCTGGGGGGTGAAGGCCGAATCAATGACAATATTCCAAAATGGAGCCACGGCGGTTGACCAATCAGCAGTGCGAAGATGGTTTAATGGTAGTTGACGGGCGATCGCCTCATATTCCGGTAAGGAAATCACGTAAGGTAGACAATAGACGCGATAAATATCTTGTAAATGCTTTTGTTCATCTGCTGTCAATGGTGCATTCTGGGTGGGACGATGACACCAGGTGACTAGAATCAGCTTACCACCTGGTTTCAAGACTCGATAGCACTCTTGCAAAAACTTAGTTTTATCCGGCATATGTTCGCCGCTTTCTAGTGACCATACTAAGTCAAAGGAATCATCAGGAAAAGGCATTGCTTGCGCGTCTGCGACTTGAAATTGAGTCCTACCACTCAAACCGGCATCTTGGGCGCGTTCCTTGGCTCTAGCGGCTTGTACGGGACTCAAAGTAATTCCTGTGGCTTGGGCATTAAACTTACCTGCCAAGTAAAGAGAACTACCGCCAATACCACAACCCACATCGAGAATATTTTCTGCGGTCTGCACCCCAGACCAGTTGAGGACTTCTTCGATTAAATCAATTTGAGCCTGTCGGCGGTTTTTCTGTTGTTCCTGACCATCTACACCGTAGTAGCCATGGTGCATATGTTCGCCCCAAATCTGCTCCCACAAACCAGAGGAAGCATCATAAAATTGCTGTATTTTTTGGTAAAGAGTTTCACTCATGATGAAAGCAGTGTTAAAACAATGCCGAATTTAAATAAACATACTCGTAGGCTACCATGTGTGTTTTTATTTGAATAATAGTGTTTTTTCTTCCAGGGCTGTTAACAGAGTCTATGGTTTCTAGAAGAATTTGTAAGTATTTATCTGTTTATGACCGTTTCTCGCACAGTTTGCTTGGGATTTTTAGCTGTCATCACCGTGGGGACTATCCTGCTGATGATGCCTTTTTCTACTAGCAGTGGTAGTTGGAATGACCCGATTGTGGCGCTATTTACTGCCACTTCCGCCGTTTGCGTCACTGGCTTGGCTGTAGTTGATACTGGTACAGATTTTTCTTTTTGGGGTCAGTTGTGTATTCTGCTGTTGGCTCAAATTGGTGGGTTGGGGTATATGACAACCACCACCTTTCTAATTATGCTGGTGGGGCGGAAATTTAACCTGCGGCAAAAAATCGCCATCCAACGAACTTTAGACCGACCGGGAATGAGTGGTAGCGCCCAAGTTATCCGGTCAATTATTGCCACAACTATGATTTTTGAAATTACAGGTATTTTCTTACTTGTACCGGCGTTTGTTCCTGATTATGGCTGGAGTACAGGAATTTGGCTGGCTATTTTTCATAGTATTTCGGCTTGGAATAATGCGGGTTTTAGTTTATTCCCGGACAGCTTAATGGGATATCAGTCATCTTTCTTGGTAGTGTTTACGATTACAATGTTGATAATTTTTGGCGGTATTGGTTATCAGGTCATCTTAGAAATGTATCTTTGGTTACGCGATCGCCTGCTGAGGAAACCGCAAAGTCTAGTATTTTCTCTAGATTTTAAAGTAGCAGCTAGTACAACAATATTATTGCTATGTCTAGGAACAATGGCGTTTTTTGCCATAGAAATAAAAAATACAGCAACATTAGGTTTAGTTAATTTACCGGGGCAGTTACTATCAGCTTGGTTCCAATCTGTCACTACCAGAACGGCTGGTTTTAATACCATTGATATCGGTAAAATGACATCGGCTGGTCTGTTTATTACCATTGCCTTTATGTTTATTGGTGCTAGTCCTGGCGGGACGGGAGGAGGTATTAAAACTACAACCTTAAGGGTTCTAACCAGCTGTACTAAATCAATTCTTCAAGGCAAGGAAGAGGTTTTATTATATGAACGTAAAATAGCAATATCTTTAATTTTAAAAGCCGTTGGTGTTTTAGTTGGTTCTGTAGGTATGCTTGTGTTATCAACTACTTTAATTTCTTTGACAGATCCAACATTGAGTTTTATTGAACTTTTGTTTGAGGTTGTATCAGCCTTTGCTACTGTGGGTCTGTCTACGGGTATCACTAGTACCGTCTCAGTACCAGCCAAGCTGATTTTAATCGTCACAATGTATGTGGGACGAGTGGGTGTTTTACTGCTGATGGCTGCTATGTTGGGAGACCCCCGCCCCAGTAGGGTACACTATCCTGAAGAAAATTTACTGGTAGGATAAGGGGAAGCGATGGCAGCAACTTCACCTGATAAAATATGAATGAGTAGGCAAAACAAGTAAAACTTTTCACTAATTTTACTGTGCCTATTCTTACCCTGTTGTCGGGGCGTAAAAATAAGGATAACAAATGTGAATCTGTCATCTATAGGCTTTTTTCGCAGTTTGCGTCGAGATAACCACCAATTTGCTGTAATTGGGTTAGGTCGTTTTGGTAGGTCTGTATGTTCAACATTACATAAGTTGGGTTACCAAGTACTAGCAACAGATGTTGACGAAAAGCTAGTATCAGAAGCATTACATGAGGAGATAGTTGGTCATGCTTTACAGCTAGACTCAACGGAACCCGCAGCACTCAAAGAGGCGGGGATGTTTGAGTTTGATACAGTAATCATAGCTATTGGTAACTACATTCAAGAAAGTATTATTACTACCTTGAATGTCAAAGAGGGAGGTGTTCCTCATGTGGTGGCTAAAGCTTCTAGTGAAGTTCACCGTAAGCTGTTAAAACGAGTGGGTGCTGATCATGTAGTTTTCCCGGAATATGAAGCTGGTTGCGCCCTAGCACGCTCACTAACTAAACCATCTATTCTAGACCGATTTGACCTTGACCCAGAGAATAGTATTGTGGAGATGATTGTCCCTGATGAATTTCATGGTAAAACTATCTCTGATCTGCAACTGCGTAACCGTTACGGCTTGAATTTATTAGCCGTGAGTCAGGATGGCAAATTTAAAATCAATCCCGAACCTACTAAGCGATTAGAGCGTGGTACAGCAATGGTAGTAATTGGTCATAACAAAGATATTAATCGCTTGCCAATTTAAATCAGATAATTTGAACATAGGAATTACACTTAATATGGGTGTAAAAACCTGTAGATAGAAGTTTGCCTTTTTAGAATGGTTATGGATTTAATACTTGAAGATTTAGCGGCAATTGATAATAAACTTTCCCAACGTTACATTGAGCTTGACCCTAGCGGATATTTCATTATCTATTTAGATCGATCCGCGGGGTTAATTTACGCCAAGCATTTCACAAATGTGATTAATGACCAAGGTTTAGCCGTCGATCCTGAAACCGGGAAGGTCATTCCTGCTAAGGGAAAAGTGGAACGAACTCATACAACGGTTTTTAGTGGGCGGACGGCTAAGGAACTTTGTGTAAATATTTTTGAAGCAACTCACCCCTGTCCAGTGACTAAGTTAGACCATGCGTCTTATTTAGGTCGGGAATTTCTCCGGGCTGAGGTAGCTTTGGTAACAGGGAAAGAGTATCTTCAGGACTAAAGTTAGCCTCCCGATGATGGTTGGTTGACTTGGTAAACAAAGTAAGTAGCCATAGGGATAATGGTAGCAGCAATTAAAAGTCCTACTACCCAAGCAGTGGCGTTACCTTGATCAGTATCTTCGGCTTTGGTAAAGGTACTTTCTACCTGTACGGTTTCCATAACTTGCGGTGGACCGGGATCTGGTTGACCAGAGAGGACGGTAACTAGGCGATCGCTCGCATCTACAAATGCCTGGTTGTATTTGTTACCGTCTCTTAATGGTATAGCTAAAGTTTCTGTAACTACACTTTCGGCAATAGCATCAGTCAATAAAGACTTAACGGACTCACCTGTGAGAATAGCGGTACCATTGGTAACGGTATCTAGTACCAATAATATTTGATTAGCCTGTTCTGCTGGAGTGGGAAACCACTTTTCAAAGAGTGCTTGAGTAAAACTTTCTGGTGTTTCCCCATAATCCAGGCGACGAATGGTGACAAATCGGACTTGGTTACCGGTTTTTTTAGCCAAATCCTCAAAGGCGTTGCTGATTTTACCTTCACTGATGCGACTAATAATCTCACCTTGATCTAAAACCCAGTTATTGGCGGTGAGGTTGGGAATTTGATATACACCTGTAGCCAATACCGGGGTTGCAAATACAGAAGAACCCAGCACGAGCATCAACAAGACGACAATTAGGGGAGCTATATATTTTTTAAGGCTAAATATGGGGTTAAGGAGCTGTTTCATTGGATCCTCTGTTAATGTGTTTAAATACGAAAAGATAGCATTACAGAAGGCTAAAGTCTTTAAATGCGGATTTCATCCCGCCTTCGTGATAACTGATCATGTGGACAATGGTAAACCGGTCAATGTACCAGAACCATTGATCACCTCACCAATTACCACAGCGGAGACATCCTGTGATTGAAAGAAATTAATTGTCTGTTCTGCTTGATGGGGTGGTACTAACAGCACAAAACCAATGCCCATGTTAAAAGTATTGTACATTGCCTCGGCACTAACTGAGCCGACCTGAGCCAGCCATTGGAATATAGGGGGAATAGTCCAACTATCAGATTGAATATGAATACTTTGATTTTTACCTAAACATCTGGGTAAATTCTCTGGTAGGCCTCCACCGGTAATATGGGCCATACCATGAATTTCTAACTCAGCTTTCAGTGCTCCCAGAACAGGCTTAACGTAAATTTGTGTAGGTTTGAGGAAGGCTTCCCCTATGGTTTGGCCACCCAATAACTGTGGGCGTTCATCCCAAGCCAAAGCGTTGGTGTCAACAATTTTGCGGACTAAACTTAAGCCATTACTGTGTACACCAGTGCTAGGAAGTGCGATCGCCACATCCCCAACTTTTACTTGGGAACCATCCAACATCTGGCTTTTTTCCACAATTCCCACACAGAACCCCGCCAAGTCGTACTCACCGACTTGGTAAAAACCAGGCATTTCTGCGGTTTCGCCCCCTAATAAAGCGCAACCCGCCAGTTTACACCCAGCGGCGATACCTGCTACCACTTCCGTGAGCTGCTGGGGTTCTAACTTACCTGTAGCCACATAATCCAAAAAAAACAGTGGTTCTGCACCTGATGTCAACACGTCGTTAACACACATAGCCACTAAATCAATGCCCACTGTATCATGGCGGTTGAGAACTTGGGCGATTTTCAACTTTGTACCCACACCATCAGTCCCGGAAACCAAAACTGGTTCTTTAAAACCGCTTGGTAGTTGGAAGCAACCGCCAAAACCACCTAAACCGCCGATTACTTCCGGTCTAAAAGTGCTGTGAACTAAATTGCGAATTTGATCTACAAAGGCTCTACCCGCTTCAACATCAACCCCAGCATCCCGGTAATCCATACTCATTAGTCATTAGTCATTAGTCATTAGTCATTAGTCCATAGTTCATAGTCCATAGTCAACTATATTTGAGATTAATGTGCAGCAGACCAAGCCAAACACAAATTACGAAAATCCTCACCCCGTACTTCAAAATTGGGGTATTGGTCAAAACTCGCACAAGCGGGAGATAACAGCACCACGGAGACTTGATATTGTTGGGCTAATTCTGCTGACCGCGGAACCGCCTTATCCATGGTCTCCACAATTTCGTAATTACTATAACCCACTTCTTGGAGACGTTGAGCAAATGCTGATGCTGCATTCCCAATTAATAAAACCGCCGCAGCTTTGGCTTGAATTTGATTTAACCAAGCGGTATCATCCCCTGGTTTAGCTTCCCCACCTGCAATTAAAATTGCTGGACTGTTGACAGAAACCAACCCAACTTCAGATGCATCATAATTAGTGGCTTTACTATCATTAATAAAGTCAATACCTTCCCAAGTACAAATATGTTCTAACCGATGGGGAACCCCGGAGAATTGGCGAATTGCAGTATCAATAGTATGGGGTTCAATTCCCGCTAATCTAGCTGCTGCTACCGCCATTAAGAGATTTTGGCGGTTATGTTCTCCCACCATTCGCAAAGCAGAGGCTAAGATAACTTTTTTGGGTGTGGGGTTAGGCTCTAATTTTTCCACTACCCAACCATCTTGAATATAAAAGCCTTGTTTTCCCAGTAAAAAATCTTCACCTTTGACACTTGTCCAATAGGCATCAGGCCAATGGCTAATACCCATTTTATTTAAATAGGGGTCGTCACCATTAAATACTTGAAAATGAGAATTAAGTAATAACTTAGCTTTAATATTGTAGTAATTTTCTAAAGTTTTGTGGCGCGCCAGATGGTCTGGTGTAAAAGTCGTCCAAATACCTATGCGGGGTGCTAGGGTAAATGAAGACTCTATTTGATAACTGCTAATTTCTGCTATTACCCAGTCAGGTAATTTTTCAGATAAAGCTACTTCACAGGCAGCATAACCAATATTACCACAGGCGGGGGCATTTAGTCCAGCTGCTTGAAATATTGCCGCAATCAAAGCTGTAGTGGTGGTTTTGCCATTAGTACCGGTAATGCCTACCCAGGGGGAAGATTGCAAATGTCGCCAAGCGAGTTCCATTTCACCGATGGTTTCAATACCTAATGCTCGCGCTTCGACTAATACGGGAATATCCCAAGGTACACCGGGACTGACAACAATTAAATCAGATAAATCCCGACTATTTAAATCAAGGGAATACCCTAATTTTACGGTAATTCCCTCGGCTGCAAGTTGTTCTTGTTGTTGGAGGAGGTTGGTAGAGGTGTGACTATCAGTTAACACTACCTCCCAACCTTCCCGTTTTAATAATCTAGCGGTAGCAATACCGGACTTTCCCAACCCAATCACTGAGGCTTTAGGCATAGACTGTAGCGTATTTCCCTGGTTAAGCATTAATTATGGTAACGCTTCTTGGCAACAATTAAACTAATTTTTTGTTGCTTCCGGGGATAGGTTTTGTTAAATTTCTCAGCCTAAATGGGGAAATTTACGCGGCTAAAGATTTTTCACTATGGCACCAAAGTCAGCGAGTACCCGCGCATGGTTCCGCAGTAGTCCTAGGAGGTATAGGCGATTGCGTTTGATGTCGGGATTGGGGTCCATGACTAAAACACTATCTTCACCATCAAAGAATCTGGCCACGGTAGGAGCAATTTTTGCTAGTCCTGTTATTAACAATTGGTAATTGCGGGTTTCCTTTGCCTTTTGAGTTGATGGTACTAATTCTACTAGGGCGTTATGGAATGATTCCTCTGATGACTTTTGGAATAGTTGCGTTTGAATTAAGTTGGTGGGTTCTAACTGCTGTTGGTCTAAGTCCCCTTGGGCTGCTAGTCTGGTGGAACGGTTAACGGTTTCGTATATTTTATCGAGTGTACCATCATTGCGGATTTGTTGCAAATATAAGGCGCGATCGCGCACATCTAGTAAATCCTCTAACGCTCGTTGTGTATATTCTGGGTCATTTTCTCCCAGGACGGCGTTAACTAGGTCATAGTCTATTTGCTTTTCGTCTTGTAGTAAGGTGCGAATGCGTTGTAAGAAAAATTCTGCTAAAGCTGCGGTTAATGTCTGCGGGTCTTTATGGTATTTGGCGGCAAAGTCTGCTGTAATTTGGGTTAATAAATTTGCTAAATTGATGGGCAAATTAGCAAACCAAGTAATATTAATTACTGCATTTGCCGCCCGACGTAAAGCAAAGGGGTCTGAGGAACCGGTGGGAATTAAACCTAACCCAAAGATACTGACTAAGGTATCTAGTCTATCTGCTAAACCGACAATTTGGGAGGTGAGGGTTGTGGGTAAACTGTCCCCTGCGCCTGTGGGTAGGTAATGTTGGACAATGGCGTTAGCTACTTCCACATCTTCACCACTAGCTAAGGCGTATTTTTCCCCCATAATTCCTTGGAGTTCTGGGAATTCATACACCATTTGACTAACTAGGTCAGCTTTACATAATAAAGCCGCTCGTTGGATTTTTTGGGTTGGCTGTGCTTCTAGTTGTAATTGGCTGCTGATGTAATTAGCAATTGTGACTATTCTATCTATTTTGGTCCGAATTGAACCTAGTTCTTCCTGAAAAGTGACTGTTTCTAACTGAGGTAAATAGCTTTCTAAGGGTTTTGCTAAATCAGCTTGGTAGAAAAACTTGCCATCTGCTAGCCTAGCACGAATTACCCTCTCATTGCCCACGGCGATCATATCTGATTTATGGGGGTCGCCATTGGCAACGGTGATAAAGTTGGGTAATAGTTCTTTACTTTGAGTATCTGTAAATACGGGGAAGTAACGCTGGTGTGTGACCATAACCTCTGTAATTACCTCTGTGGGTAACTGCAAAAATTCTGGTTCAAACTTACCCACTACGGCGGTTGGGTATTCTACTAGGTTGGTGACTTCTGCTAACAAGTCGGGGTAAAATACGGTAGACCCACCGGCTTTGTGGGCTGCTGCTTCTACTTCGCTGTAAATTATCTTGGCTCGTTCTGTGGGGTCAACAATGACAGCAGCATGGCGTAGGGTGTTGACGTAATCTGTCGCTTGGGGAATGCTTACAGGTTGGGGATGTAAAACACGATGACCCCGGGAAATGCGATCGCTGGTAATTGTCTGGTGACCATTCACCAACTCTATAGGTAAAACTACATCATCTAACAGCGCCACTAGCCAACGAATGGGGCGAGAAAACCGCATATCCCCATCACCCCAGCGCATTAACCGCTTACCTTCTAAACCAGAAATCCACTGGGGAACTAGTTCCGTCAAGATTTCCGCCACGGGACGACCAGCAATGCTTTTCTTAACAAAGACAAAATCCCCCTTGTCTGTGGGACGAATAGAGAAAGCGGCTATATCTACACCTTGCTTTTTGGCAAATCCAGTTGCTGCTGGTGTGGGTTTACCATCCTTAAAAGCAGCTTGGGCGGGGGGTCCTTTAATTTCTTCTTCTCGGTCTGGTTGTTGCGACGGTAGACCTGTAATTAGCACCGCCAACCGCCGGGGAGTACCGTAAACTTCTACAGTGGCGCTGGTGAGACCATAAGCTTCTAAACTTTGGGGAATGCGCGATCGCCATTGTAATATGGCATCACCTAGAAAACTGGCGGGTAATTCTTCTGTACCAACTTCCAATAAAAATACAGCCATAGGAAAATCTTCTAACTGGTGTCAATTCTCCCAGTTTACCCGTGAGTAGCCTAATTTTGCTCACCCAGCAAACACAAAGCCACCAATTCAAGGAACCGGGGGTTAGAAACCCCCGTCTCAAAGCTAAAGTCAGATAAATCTGACTAGAAAATCATGTATCCGATAATAGTCTAGACAAACCTTTGCGTACCTTTGCGCCCACCTTTGCGCCCCTTTGCGTTTAACAACAGATATAGTCGCCACCCAGGGAAGCCTGACAAACCCCCATCTCCAAGCTCCCATCACCACTTCCGGGGTTGAAAATCCGGCTCATTTAAAATTACCACATCATCACCGCACAGACCCAAGACAAATAAACCTTGACCATAAGCATAATCCCGCACCTCATTAGTAACCACCATCCCCGCCACAGCACCCATAGCCTGTACATCTCTATACCTAGGCATCAGGCGCTTAAACTTTTCTAAACGCTGCAAATGCTTATCCACATCGGCTTGGTTGGGTTTACTCTTCACCTCAATTAACACCGCTTCGGTATCATTTACCACTAATAAATCAATTTCTAAACCTTCACCCCCGCGCTGTGTAGATAACCCTGGGTGAAGTTCATGGACATCAATACCCCGTTCTCGAAACAATCTTACCGCAGCAGGGCGTACTTGCCATTCTACAAACTCCCCTAGACGATTACCTAACTTACCCAGTTGTTGACTTACCTGTTTAATCTGCTTATCAGTTGCTTGAG
>NZ_JANQDG010000051.1:0-2055 GCF_029891665.1 Anabaenopsis sp. FSS-46
AGTGTTGAGCAAAAAATTGTCGATGTCAATCCCAGCTTTGTGGAATTATCAGGTTACGAAAAGTCAGAACTTATTGGTCACCACTATCAAGATTTACCACTGGTAAGTAATCAAGATGAGCTAATGTTAGTCATTGAAAAATTAGAATCTGTAGGATATGTACGCAATTTAGAGTTGCATAGTTTCACAAAATTAGGAGAAGTGAGGACGGTTTTAGTATCTTGTCAACTGATGGTTTTAGATGGAAAACCTCACGTAATAAGTTTTAGTAAGGATATTACTATGCTCGAACAAACAGAAGCCGCATTGCGAGAAAGTGAAGCCAATTTCCGCAGCGCTTTTAAAGATGCGGGAATCGGTATGGCTTTAGTGGCTATTGATGGTCAATTCATCCGCGTTAATCAATCCTTATATGAGATGTTGGGTTACACTGAAAGCGAGTTATTAAATAAGAGTTTTTTCGGCATTACCCACTATGATGATTTAGAAATATTTCTGAATTTACTCACAAAAATGCTGGCTGGAGAAATTAGCGACCTTCAACTAGAAAAACGTTATATACACAAGCAAGGAAATGTAATTTGGGGATTATTAAGTGTTTCTTTATTATAGTATTTGCCATGGTCGTGAGGTACAAAGTTTTTTAGTTTTAGGGAACAGGGAACAGGGAACTTGGTGTTTACGGCATTAGCCTGAAGAAAGCTTTAATACAATTTTCAATTGCCAGTATATTTATTTACTTTACAAGTCAATAATATTTATGAAACTATTACGTATATACTCGCACCTCCTACTGCAATCCGTCGCCCGAATTCCGCTACGAATCTTATTTATCGTACCTTATATGGGTATCATCCTGCTAACAGTTGGCACTGTCACTTATCTTTCCTATGAGACTGGGGAAAAAGCGGTAAATAAATTGCTCAGGAAATTGATATCATCAACAACAGAACAAATCAGCGATCGCTTGACTACATATCTGGGAATACCACAAAGATTAGTGGCTATGAATCGCTATGGGATAGAGCAAGGACAAATCAACCCAGAAAATTCCGAAGAGTTAAGATTGCATTTCTTCCAACAACTCAAAGTCTACAAACTTCCCACTAATATTGATTTTGGTGGGAGTAATGGTACATATACTTTTGTAGCTAAAGATAGATTTGGACTGCTAGCACCACGGAATTCCTGGCTAGGTGGAGGTGTGGAGCCGTCTCATATTGGAAAACTAAGTTATTATATCCTCAACGAAGACGGAAAATTTGCCAAAAATATCCCCGATTACACTACATCATATACACCTGTCACACGTCCTTGGTACAAAACCGCTCAAGCTAAAGGTCAACAAACCTGGTCACCAGTGTACCCATTTTTTTACATTGATACAGCTAGCATTTCTGCCGTGGCTCCAGTATACCGCAATGGTGAACTTATCGGCGTTGTAGGTTGTGATTTAGTCCTTGATGATATTAGTCTGTTTTTACAAAAGCTGCATTTCTCAGCATCGGGACAGTCATTTATTATTGAACGTTCTGGGGATGTGGTAGCTACATCTACAGCAGAACGCCCTTTTGTGAAAAACCTTAATGGTGTAGAACTAGTGCGGTTAAAAGCTGAGAATAGTAGTAATAAAATCATTGCAGTCACAGCTAAAGAATTACGGAAACGCTGGAATAATTTAGAAGTGCGTGAACCGACTAATTTTAAGTTTGTGGATGAAACTAATCAACTACATTTTGCACAAATTTTTCCTTATGACGATGAATATGGGTTAGATTGGTTAATTGTAGTGGTATTACCAGAATCTGACTTTCTCGCAGATATTCAAGGTAATACATACCGCAGTTTAGGGTTAGGAACCATAACATTATTATTAGCCATTACTTTCGGTATTAGTTTGTCATATTCGGTGACCCAACCGATTTTAGATTTAAATCAAGCTGCTAAACATTTAGTCCAGAGGGAAAATTATCAAGCAGATTTGAAGTTAAACAGCATATTATCTCGCCGAGATGAGTTAGGAAAATTAGCGCAATCTTTTTTGCAAATGGCTGG
>NZ_JANQDG010000052.1:0-2173 GCF_029891665.1 Anabaenopsis sp. FSS-46
AGTGTTGAGCAAAAAATTGTCGATGTCAATCCCAGCTTTGTGGAATTATCAGGTTACGAAAAGTCAGAACTTATTGGTCACCACTATCAAGATTTACCACTGGTAAGTAATCAAGATGAGCTAATGTTAGTCATTGAAAAAGTAGAATCTGTAGGATATATACGTAATTTAGAGTTGCATAGTCTCACAAAATCAGGAGAAGTGAGGACGGTTTTAATATCTTGTGAACTGCTGGTTTTAGATGGAAAACAGCACGTAATAAGTTTTATTAAAGATATTAGCGCCCGTCAAGCAGCACAAGCAGCTTTTAGAGAAAGTGAAGCCAGGTTTCGCAGCGCTTTTGAAGATGCTGGTATCGGTATGGCTTTAGTGGCGATTGATGGCCAATTCATCCGCGTGAATAAATCCTTATGTGAGATGTTGGGTTACAATGAAAACGACTTATTAAATCAAACTTTTTTAGCAATTATTCACCCAGAAGATTTAGAATTATCCGACAGTTTATTAATCAAAACTCTGGCTGGAGAAATTAGTAAATTTCAAACAGAAAAACGTTATATACACAAGCAAGGAAATGTAATTTGGGGATTATTAAGTGTTTCTTTATTAAGAAACATTAACGAGCAACCTATTTACTTTGTAGTGCAAATTCAAGATATCAGTGAACGTCACGAAGTAGAGCGGGTAAAAAATGAATTTATTTCAGTTGTTAGCCATGAAGTGCGGACACCCTTGACATCTATTAAAGGGGCTTTAGGCATTCTGGAAACCGGCGTTTTAGATGACCAACCCTTTGAAAAACAGCAGATGCTGCAAATTGCCATTAATAATAGCGATCGCCTCTTAGATTTGGTCAATGATATCCTAGAATTAGAAAGTTTAACATCTCGTCAAACAAAACTTAATCAGCAGTGGTTTGATGTCACAACTGTGGTCAAACAAGCCATTGAAGACTTACAGCCAATAGCTACAAATGCAGGGATTTACCTCAAGTTTAATGTTCCCAATATCCAGATATTTGCTGATTTTAGAGCCATTCTGCAAACCTTAACGAATTTATTAGGGAATGCCATTAAGTTTTCCCGACCTGGTGGTACTGTGGAATTGTCAGTAAGTATGAGTGAGGAAGATATTCTGTTTACCATCACAGATCAAGGTAAAGGTATTCCCCCGGAAAAATTAGAAGCGATCTTCGGGAGGTTTCAACAAGTTGATGTATCCGACGCTCGCCAAAAAGGTGGTACAGGTTTGGGTCTGGCAATTTCTAGAGGCCTTGTTGAAGAACATCAGGGTAAAATTTGGGCAGAAAGTGTATTAAATAGTGGCAGCAAATTTTACTTTACTATACCGAGAAAATATTTATGACAAAAAAAATTTTGATTGTCGATGATGAAAAAGATATTTGTGCTGTTTTACGAGTATCTTTAGAAAAGTTTGCCCTTTGGCAAGCAATTGTAGCCACATCGGGAAAAGAAGCTATACTCAAAGCTAAATTAGAATCCCCCGATGCAATTTTATTAGATGTATCTATGCCAGATATGGATGGTTTTCAAGTCTGGGAAAAGTTACAAGCTGATGCTGCTACCCAATTGATACCAGTTATTTTAGTAACTGCAAAGGTATTATCAAAAGATCGGAAACATTTTAGCACAATGGGTGTTGCTGGAGTGATTACCAAACCTTTTAACCCCGTGAAGATTTGGGAGGAAATCGTCAGAATAATATCTGAACATGATCTCAAAAAGCAAGAAAATCTCTGAATTTATACTTATGATACCAGTATTGTATTTTTTTACGCCAAGAGATGCAGTGGTGAGCATTTACCTGGTTTTAGTCATTTCAATACTAATTCTGCCACCAAAATCAGGAATAGGCGCGGCGGGTTTACTGAGAATGACTTGCACTTTTGTGACGCGATCGCACTGTTCCAGCATAGGATCAGCGATTACACTTACTAATTTTTCTACTAAAGCAAACTTAGCTGTTTTTACCAGATGTTGTATCGATGTAATGACAGTGCGATAATCTATAGTATCTAGGACTTACGCATTGACAGAATAACAAAATAGTGCATTGATAAATAAGGGTCGTCTAGTAATGGGTATGGGAGAATGAGAGAAATTACTAAACCCTCGACAGCACAATGCAATCTAGACATCTACACCTTATTTTT
>NZ_JANQDG010000053.1:0-20513 GCF_029891665.1 Anabaenopsis sp. FSS-46
AAATATAATTAGCAATTGGTATGAAGTACAGAGGAATCTATTTACTTCTGTTGTCCGTGAGCATATTTTTGCTAATCTTAATAGCGATCGCATGATCTAGCCATCATAGATCATGTTTTTTGTCAATGCGTAAGTCCTAGTTTTTTCAATTCTGGGAATTCTTTTCTTAAATAGTTGCTACTACGACCTTTAAAAGCTTTAACGATTATTTGATTATGCAAGAGTTAAAGAATTTACAATTCTGCCTAAAAATGGGGCATTTTACCTGGAATTATCTTATGAAATGGAGAGGAATAAACAGGATTTAGATATTAATCAAGCTTTATCGATTTACCTTGGTACTGCTAACAATCTAGCAGCGTGTGTTGATACTTTAGGAAATTCCTTATTGATTGATGCTCGCTCAATGAAGGTAGTGAATCAGTTGTGGAATCAGAATTAGTTTAATTGTCACTGAAGAATCTTACACGTCAAAACCCAGCTACTTAGATGGAGACTCCCTACCCAAATACTAAAGAAACTTACCAAGGTAAGTTTCTTTAGGGGGTCAGGTGTTAAACAGCTACTGGTTCTAATTTAGCGATGGCACTTTCCATCTGTTGAGCGACCTTGGTAAGTTTCTCAGAGGAGTTGGTTTCCAGATAAACACGTACCAGAGGTTCTGTACCGGAGGGTCGCAACAACACCCAACTACCTTCTTCTAAGTACAGCTTAATCCCGTCTTTGCGTCCAACTTCTTTAACTTTAATTCCCGCCACCTCACAAGGGGGATTTTCAGTAAAGGAGTCAATCACAGCGGTTTTGTGTGCCTCCGTCAGGTGTAAGTCAAGACGGTCATTGTAAAGCGGTCCATCAGCCTCTGCGATCGCTTCTTTAACCAACTGACTCAGGGGTTTACCTTCATAGGCGATGGCTTCGGCAACTAGCATATCAGCTAAAATACCGTCTTTTTCGGGAATATGCCCCAGTATACTTAAGCCACCTGATTCTTCACCTCCAATCAGTACGGTAGTTTCCCGCATTTTTTCACCAATGTATTTAAAGCCTACAGCTGTTTCATAAATTGGCAGCCCATATTTAGCGGCAAAATTGTCTAGGAGGTGAGTCGTGGCTACAGTCCTGACGATCGCACCAGTTTTACCTTTATTTTTGATTAAATGACGTGCTAGTAATAACAGCACAGTATTGGGGGTGAGAACATTTCCTTGTTCATCGACAATACCAAAGCGATCGCTGTCACCATCCGTAGCCAGTCCCAAATCAGCTTGATCGGCACGTACGGCCTCCACCAACCCGACTAGTTGTTCACCTTTGGGCTCTGGCATTCCGCCGCCAAATAGGACATCACGATTAGTGTGGAAGCTTTCTAACTGACAGTGACACTGTTGCAAAACTTCATCCAAATAGCCGCGAGAAGTAGAATAAAGCGCATCGTACTTCACCTTTAAATTCGCACTTTTAATCCGTTCTATATCCAGTAAAGTGTAGATAAACTTGAGATACTCGGGTTTGGGGTCAAAAATGGAAATTTTACCCACAGGACTACTGCCAGGCAGGGCATCAGATGCGATGTCAATATTAGCCACAATTGTATCAGTAATTTCTGGTGTGGCTGGTCCTGCATAATCAGGGATATATTTAATTCCACAGTAAGGCGCTGGATTATGGCTAGCAGTAAACATCAGAGCACCCGCCGAATTCAAAAGCCGCGCGTTGTAGGCAATTACTGGTGTGGGGCAGTCCCGATCAGTAATTTTCACCGTCCAACCCAAGTCTGCCAAAACCTCAGCAGATGTTTGGGCGAACTGGTCAGCCAAAAATCTAGTATCGTAGGCAATTAGAACCGGTCTATCTTTTGAGTAAGCTGTTTCGAGGTAACTTGCGATCGCCCTGGTGACTTTCCGCACATTTGGGAAAGTAAAATCATCAGCGATGATTCCTCTCCAACCGTCAGTACCAAATTTTATTTGACTGGAATTGCTACTAGCGCTCATTTTTACCACTTTCTCCCTGATAACTTTAATCCTATAGGAAGCTTCCCGCAAAGCGTGCCTAGCCGCAAGTGTCCCCCAATGTATTTTTTCTCACTGATCATTGAGCAACGTCATTTTCTAATCGACCTTTTGCCAGTTATCACCTTTAGTCTTTATTTGCCCCATCAACAGGACAAGAACCTTGGTACTACCAGATGAGAAGGGGGTTGATTAAAGCACGCCAACATAAACCACAAATCAAAACGCTGTTAGTCTCCGAAATCAAGTCAGATTAATTTCGGACTGTTGCGTCTTAGGGATTCCAATGTATTTTACAAACTAACCGAAGGATTTATCATGACTGCGATTAAAATCCCTAGCGACCTACATCCCCAGGCTGAGAAAACCCACCGAACCCTGGTTGCGTTTATGGCTAACGCCACGCGATCGCGAATGGCTAATCGCTAAATGGCGGTAATTCTTTAACAATTGTAAAGCGAATGTGATTAATGGCCAAGTCGCCTATGGGAATGTCTTCTTTGGTCAGCCGAACACCTTGACTACTCAAGGTTTCAAAGGGTATACCTTTGCCAATTTCAATATGATACCAGGATAAACCCATAAAAAAGCGTGTCGGGTAGGGGCCATTGTTACCTAAATCATCAGGATTAGATTCCATTGGTAACCAACCACAACCGGGGATGTAGAATTCTAACCAAACATGGTTAAAGTCCGGTTGTAAAGGAACTCCTTGGTGTTCGCTGTGGGGCGGACATTTATATCTACCGACCGTGCGACAGGGGATACCATTCAAACGGCACAAAGCCAGTAAAACACCTACATACTCGCCACAGGAACCAACACCCCGTTCTAAGACTAAATCAGGGGTGTCAATATAAGGTTTAATGCCGTAGGACAACTGATCGTATACGTAGTTACGGATATTATACATTTTCCGCAGAAGATTAGTTTCCGATCCAATAGCTTCACGGGCAGCACGTCTGACAATGGGTGTATCCATTGCCAAATCATCATCATCCACTAAGTAGCTTTTTTCATCTTCTGGTGATCCTATGCCTAACGCCACGCTATCGCTATGGGGAATATCTTCTACATCCCTGGGGGTGATGCGATATTTAATACTTCGTACTTCCAAGAATGCTTTCCAACCGAATATATGCCTTTCCCCTGGTGTCAGGGCATCAAATTTAAATACTGCTACACGTTGGCCATCTATTATTTCCTCCGTAAAAGGGATACCAATAGGTTCAACGTATTGCAACTTTTGACGTTCAGTGTTTGAGGGTAGGGCAATACGCCATTCTACATCGGGCAAATATACCTCTTCTAAGGGAGCAATTTCCTCGGCGTAGGACATTTCAATCAGATAGCCATTGGAAAGAGCGTAGTGTTTATCTGCCTGGTGATGGTAATGTAAGGGGTGAATAAAGGTGCGATCGCGGTATGTGAGTTCATGACAAGGATCAGCATTAGGGTTATCCCGGATATAAGGTTCTTCTGAGGCATAGGCCACAAAAAGAGTTTCTTTACCTGTCTGTTGATGAGTATGAATGGCAATACCCGTGGGAGATTCAAATGGTGTTAACACGCTGAATTGAACTTCTCCAGTGGCTCTGTCCATAGCATAGACTGTTTGCTCCGTGCGATCGCAAACCCAAAGGGTATCACAGTTGACTGCCAAATTTTCCACCCCCACACCCGGTGCATAAAACCGAGTAATTTCCTTGCGCGTATTGCGGTCAAAAATCAGAATAGATCCGAGTTTTTGGCAACTAACGTAAACTGTTGATTCCCAAACAGCAACGCCATCAGCACCATAAGGTAGGGTGACAAAATGCTCTAGACCCAAAGATGAGAGTTTGGACAGATAAACACTGTTTTCCCGCGTTACCCACAGGGAGTCTGACCATACTGCTAGTCCTGCAACATCGCGAAATTCCCTGACTTGGTGGGGATTGCGGATTTTGCTGTTATCAGATGTGGGGTCAATCTCCAGTAGATGCCCTTTAATAGTATCAATGGCAATCAGTGTATCTTGGATGAAAGCAATGCCACAAAGAGTGGCTGCTGTTAAAGGTCGAATTGTTCTGTGACCAAACATTGGGCTGGTAATCAAACTAGGAAGTGCAAAACTCATATTAAGCCAAAATTAAATTCACCGTTTAGCACACCCAGAATTAATTTTGGCATATTTTTGATCACCAAAATCCTGGCTTTTAGAGAGAATTCACTACACTTATATGTCATTAATATTACATTTATTGTATAAATACATAGCTGATGATTCCAAATAAACTAGTAACCTGTGTTTGAGTTTCAGATCCCGGACTTGTTTCATAAACTCCAGAGTCTTGAGCACCTACACTAGAAGTCCGGGATCTGCACAGAATTACATCTATAGCAACAGACAGGGCGGTTAGAACAGGACAAAATTACCAAACCATGTCCTTGTACATCTGTTTAATCGTTTAGCGCTAGAGCAGGTGACTAGCTACGTATGCCCTGGTAGGTCTTTAACTCTTACCTCTAACGTAGTACCTTTTGGGTACTGAGTCTGGTCAGATTAGGTATCTTTCAAGCCCCGACCTAAAGGGCTGGGGTTTCTGAACTTTAGTTGATGCTAGAAAGGTCATCTTTAAATTATGATCTAACTTTGTAACCATTTCGGTGTGACATACACAATGTCTGGTAAATCTGAGTCCCAAGGTCTTGGTGTTTGGCATAGTTGGGAAGTTGATCAAGCCATCAACCTGCTTAATACTAACGCAGACAGTGGCTTAAAAGCCGAGGAAGTGCCACAACGTCAGCAAAAATACGGTGAGAACGAACTAAAAGAAAATAATGGTCGCAGTTCCTGGGAGATACTGCTAGATCAGTTCAAAAATATTATGTTATTGATGCTGATTGCAGTAGCCGTAATTTCCGCATTTTTGGACTTCATGGCTTGGCAAGTCGGAGAAATTGCTCCCGGTGAAGTGCCATTCAAAGATCCCATCGCGATTATGGCAATTGTAGTTCTCAATGGCATACTTGGCTATGTCCAAGAAACCCGCGCAGAAAAAGCCCTAGCCGCCTTGAAAAAACTCAGTTCTCCGAACGTGCGAGTTATCCGTAGTGGCAAATACATAGAAATACCCGGCAAGCAACTAGTCCCAGGGGATGTGATGCTGTTAGAAGCCGGAATGCAGATAGCCGCTGATGGACGCTTAATCGAACAGTCTAATTTACAAGTGCGGGAATCAGCGCTTACAGGTGAAGCAGAGGCGGTGAGTAAGCAAGCTAATTTAATATTACCGGAAGAAACATCATTAGGCGATCGCATCAACTTAGTCTTTCAAGGAACTGAAGTCGTCCAAGGACGCGGCAAAGTCCTGGTAACTAACACAGGTATGGAAACCGAACTGGGTAAAATTGCCGCCATGTTGCAGTCCGTCGATAATGAACCGACACCTCTACAGCAGCGCATGACCCAGCTAGGTAACGTCCTAGTTACAGGTTCCCTCGTTCTCGTCGGCATAGTAGTAGTAGGCGGTATTATTCAAGCCAGAGGATTGGCAAACATTCGAGAACTCTTAGAAATTTCCTTGAGTATGGCAGTCGCCGTAGTTCCAGAAGGTTTACCCGCCGTGATCACCGTCACCTTAGCCCTGGGAACACAGCGTATGGTACGCCATCATGCCTTGATTCGCAAGCTACCAGCCGTAGAAACATTGGGTTCTGTAACTACAATATGTTCCGATAAAACTGGCACATTGACCCAAAATAAAATGGTAGTCCAGTCAATTTATGCCAATGAAAATATATTTCGGGTCACAGGAGAAGGCTATACACCCATAGGGGAATTTCAGTTAGATAATCAAACTATTCTTGTCGAAGATTATCCCGAAATTTCCGCTCTCATGGTCGCTTGTGCTATTTGTAATGATGCTGTGCTGCAAAAAGAAAAAGGTGAATGGGCAATTTTAGGAGACCCCACCGAAGGAGCATTAGTAACAGTAGCCGGAAAAGCTGGTATTGAGAAAGACCAGTGTTACAGCTTACCCCGCGTCAGTGAGTTTCCTTTTGACTCAGAACGCAAGCGCATGAGTGTAATTTGTCAGGTTGAAGTAGAGACATCCCCCCCTGTAGAAACGTCCCGGCAGAACGTCTCTACTATTGACGGGGTAATGACCAACTTAATAGCGTCTCAACCTTACTTAATGTTTACCAAAGGTTCACCGGAGTTAACCTTAGCACGGTGTACTGAGATTATTTTGGGTAACAATTGTCTGCCATTGACAGATAATCAACGCGCTGAAATATTGGCAGAAAATGACCGGATGGCAAGCCAAGGTTTACGAGTCCTAGGTTTCGCTTACAAACCCCTGCTACAAATCCCAGAAGGGGAAGGGGAAAAATGTGAGGTAAACTTGGTTTGGTTAGGCTTAGTCGGGATGCTAGATGCCCCACGTCCAGAAGTTAGAGCAGCAGTGCAAGAGTGTCGCCATGCTGGAATTCGTCCCATGATGATTACAGGAGACCACCAACTCACAGCACGGGCGATCGCCATTGATTTGGGAATAGCTCAAATAGGTGATACAGTGCTGACAGGTCAACAATTGCAACACATGACCGACCAGGAGTTAGAGCAACAAGTTGACATAGTAAACATCTACGCCAGAGTAGCCCCAGAACACAAACTGCGAATAGTGCAAGCTCTTCAACGTCGGGGTAAATTTGTCGCCATGACGGGCGATGGTGTCAACGATGCCCCCGCCCTCAAACAAGCTGATATTGGCATAGCCATGGGCATTACTGGTACTGACGTCAGCAAAGAAGCCAGTGACATGGTACTACTAGATGACAACTTTACCACCATTGTTGCAGCCACCAAGGAAGGAAGAGTAGTTTACACAAATATCCGCCGTTTTATTAAGTATATTCTTGGTAGTAACGTGGGGGAAGTTCTCACCATTGCCTCAGCCCCACTGCTAGGGCTAGGCGGCGTTCCCCTGACACCATTACAAATTCTCTGGATGAATTTGGTTACAGACGGTTTACCAGCATTAGCCTTAGCTGTAGAACCCGCAGAAGCAGATGTGATGAAACGTCCGCCTTTTAGTCCCCGGGAAAGTATTTTTGCTAGGGGGTTAGGTTCTTATATCATTCGGACGGGAATTATTTTTGCTGTGATTACCATTATTTTGATGCTATGGGCATACAATCACTGCCAAACACAGGTTCAGGGGCTTGACCCAGAACGATGGCAGACAATGGTATTTACTTCCTTGTGTATAGCACAGATGGGTCATGCGATCGCCATTCGTTCTCATAACAAATTAACCATAGAGATGAACCCCTTCTCTAATATGTTTGTCCTGGGGGCTGTAGTTTTGACAACCATATTACAGATCATACTCATTTACTTCCCACCCCTGCGCGCTTTCTTTGGTACTCATTGGCTACCTCCCACAGAGTTGGCTATTTGTTTCGGTTTCAGTGCTTTGATGTTTGTCTGGATTGAACTCGAAAAGCTTTTCTTGCGCCTGAAAGGTAGAAGCAGTTTTGACCGGTGACCAAATTCATGGGGTCTTTTATCCGGGCTCCTAGCCAAGCGCGTGAATGACCAATCACCAATCACCAATGACTAATGACCATGATTTATGTACCTCAAAAACCTACACCTGAGACAATTTCGTAATTACCAAGACCAGAAAGTTGAGTTCACCGCTGCTAAAACCATTTTGGTCGGTAATAATGCTCAGGGAAAATCTAACTTGTTAGAAGCGGTGGAATTACTGGCGACATTGCGATCGCATCGCATGGGGCGGGTGACGGATTTCATTCAAGCAGGAAAGGAAATAGCTCAAATTAATGCCACCCTAGAGGGAGAAAATAGTACCAGTGATTTGGCGTTGACTCTGCGCAGGAATGGTCGCCGCAGCGTTGCGATTAATGGTGAGTCTGTACGCCGACAAATGGATTTTTTGGGTGTACTTAATGCTGTGCAGTTTTCTAGCTTGGATTTAGACTTGGTACGGGGTGCTCCTGATGGTCGTCGAAACTGGCTAGATACACTGTTAATTCAACTCGAACCGGTCTATGCTGACATTTTGCAGCAATACAACCAAGTATTACGCCAACGCAACGCTTTTCTAAAAACAGTAGAGACGTCCCGGCGGAACCTCTCTATCAACTCAGCAGCGCCTAGTAGAGATGGGATTAATCCCATCTCTACATTAGCTATATGGGATGCTCAGTTAGTTACCACTGGAACCAAGGTAATTAGAAGACGCCATCGTGCTATTCAAAGACTAGCTCCCATTGCTGCTGCTTGGCACGCTAGTATTAGTAGTAGTACAGAAATTCTGCAAATTAATTATGTGCCTAGTGTACCCTTTGACTCCACCCATCCAGAAGATATCAGTCCAGCCTTTTTAACCAAAATTCAACAACGAACTGCTGCGGAACTGTACCGAGGTACCACCCTTGTCGGACCTCATCGCGACGAAGTAGAATTAATGATTAATCAAACACCAGCCCGTCTGTACGGTTCCCAAGGGCAACAACGAACTTTAGTACTAGCTCTCAAATTAGCAGAATTACAATTGATTTCAGAAGTAGTCCAAGCACCGCCCCTGCTATTACTGGATGATGTTCTGGCTGAATTAGACCCATTTCGCCAAGATCAATTACTCAATGCCATTCAAGACCGGTTTCAAACTCTAATTACTACCACTCACCTCAGTTCTTTCGATGCTCAGTGGTTGAATTCCTCCCAAATTCTGCTTGTGAAGTCGGGAGCGATTGAAGAACGATATAGCAGCAATGACTAACGACCAATGAGTAATAATAAATTGAGTGGATAAACTCTACTGGCTGGATCAAATTCAACTGCAAGACCGCCGTCAGGTAGGAGACAAAGCATTCTACCTGAGCAAGATTATGCAGCGTGGTTACCCGGTGATACCTGGTTTTGTAGTTTCAGCAGAAGTTTTGCGAGAATTTCTGGCAACTCTCAATAGTAAGTCGGCTTTAGTAGCAGATTTACCTTATTCCTCTTTGCACCTAGATGTAGCTAATTGGCGACAACTTCAGGTGTTAGCTGGTCGCTTGCGTCGGGAAATTCTCACCGGAACCGTACCACCACAGTGGGTAAACCAAATTTACCAGCAGTCCAGAGAATGGGATACCAGTTATGTGATTTTGCGTCCCAGCGTGGCTCTATCGGGTATGATGCCAGAGATGGGAAATCCCTCTGGGTTGTTGGATGCAGTTTTTTGCGGGTGTGATGAGGAAAAGATAGCTTCGGCATTGAAACGTACCTGGAGCCAGTTATTTCGGGCTAGGAGTCTACTGTATTGGCGGCGAATGGGGGTTAACCTGCAAAAAATTAACTTAGCGGTGTTGGTGCAACCAGTAGAAAATGCTATTGCTAGTGGTCTTCTGTATGCCCATTCTACCACCACGCCACTGAAGGTATCAGAGTGGACAATAGAAGCGACTAAGGGATTAGGAATAGCAATTTGTCAAGGCGATGTACTACCGGATGTCTACTATGTCCAACTGGAAACAGGGCTGGTACTAGAGAGACATCTAGGCCATAAAATAGTGGCTTATGGCTTCCCCCATGAGCTATGGCTACGCCACGCTAGCTATCAGCCAAGTGGTTTTGATGATACTAGTACTCTGGATTCATCCCAGTTAGTCCTCACGGCAGATCATAGTCATATAGTGACTTATATACTTAGTCAGCAGGAACAAAAGCAATTCGCTTTATCAGAAGAACATCTGCAACAAGTGATGACTCTGGGACATCAACTTGTGAGTGAAATAGGAAACAACTTTAGCATTAAATGGACTATCTCAGCAGACACAGCAAAGCCTAATCTCTACTTGACTCAAGTTAGTTACCCTACTAAGTCTACAGTTCCTACAGTTCCATGGCTAACCCCACGCGATCGCTATCAGATAGGAATGGCTACGCCACGCAAGCTCATAAAACCCACTGCCACGCAATCGCTATCCCAAAGAATCCTTACCTCTTTGAAAGCCAACCAACCCACGCCGGCTATGATTACAGGTATCCCAGCATCAGGGGGACGTGTGAAAGCAACTGCTGTTGTAATTACTGATGCTGACAATAAACCAAGACACATAGATAAAGGAGTAATTTTAGTAGTACCAACGATTACGCCTGATTGGTTGCCTTTATTACAAAATATTTCCGGTCTGATCACTGAGAAAGGGGGATTAACTAGTCATGGGGCAATTCTGGCGCGAGAACTGCGTATCCCCGCCGTGGTTAATGCGGTGGATGCCACAGTTTTGATTAAACACGGTGAGGGGCTGCTTGTGGATGGTGATCAGGGCGAAATTTATCCCCATGGCTACGCCACGCAAGGTATCAGAGGCGATAAAACACCAGCACAAGAGAGTCAAGAACTAAATCCCGCCACCATCCCGCCATCTCCCCAGTTTCAGATCCCGGAGTTGTTTCATAAACTCCAGACTCTTGAGCATATACAGAAAAGTCCGGGTTCTCCCCTTCCTCCTAGTGTTCCTGATTGTCCAATGATTTCTACCCAGTTGTTACTTAACCTGAGTCAGCCGATATTAATTCAGTCTGCTCAAAGTTTACCGGTGGATGGGGTGGGATTGTTACGTTCAGAATTAATGTTACTCAATATCCTAGAAGGTGAACATCCTCAGAGTTGGCTGGTTAGTGGTCGTGAAGCAGAATTACTGGAAAAATGGACAGAGCAGATTATCCGCTTTGCTGCTGCTTTTGCGCCGCGACCAGTTTTTTATCGTTCTTTGGACTGGCCATATACTACAGGTAACCCACCTCATCTGGAGTCCCCCAGCAATAGCGACAGCGTAGCGTTAGCCATAGGCGCTCCCCCCAATACCACTGGACATCGCGGTACATTTGGTTATTTATGCCATCCCGCAGTGTTTGAGTTGGAACTCACAGCTTTGGCAACTGTGCAAAAAGCTGGATACACTAATATTAATCTATTGTTGCCTTTTGTTCGCAGTGTAGCGGAGTTTTCTTTTTGTCGGGAGAAGGTTGAAAAAGCAGGTTTAACCCAAGTACCCCAGTTTCAACTGTGGATAATGGCAGAAGTTCCCAGTGTGCTGTTTTTGCTGCCAGAATACGTTAAAGCAGGTGTAGCTGGTATTTCCATTGGTACAAATGACCTCACTCAATTACTCTTAGGAGTAGATCGAGAACAAGGAGATATGAATAGAGTATTAAATGAACTTCATCCGGCGGTCATGGGCGCGATCGCTCAATTGATCCAAATGGCACAATCTGCGGGGATACCCTGTTCCATCTGCGGTCAAGCACCCGCGATTTATCCAGAAATTATCGACCAGTTAATACAATGGGGTATTACTTCTATTTCTGTAGAACCAGAAGCAGTAGACAGGACATATAGAGCGATCGCACGTGCTGAACAACGCCTCATTTTAGCCGCAGCGAGAAACCAACTTCAAGATTAGTAACCTGTTCAAGTTTCTAATTAAGTCCATAAAAAACTATCATAGATTATGTGGTTAGTTTTATCGTGTACAAATGTCCCTCCCAGAATTCCGCGATCAAATTGCAAAATTAGTCACCACAGCAGCAAATATGCTGCTTTCTCGCCGTGCTGGTAAAGCGGAGGAGAATACAAAAGATAATCTGATTGCACCTTTTCTAGATGCACTGGGTTATACAAGGGAATATCGCACCCCTGAAGGTTCAATTCGCAGTTTAATTGGAACTACGACCTGGGTTGATTATTTGCTTCGTCCTGAAGTAAACCAGCATCCCAAACTAATGTTTGAAGCCAAAAGTTTATGGGATAAGAATATATGGAATACAAATGAACAGCAAGTTTTAGATTATCTGAGAAATTACAGTCTAGATGTTGGCACACAAGAACCTGTTCTGTGGATTATCCTCTCAAATTTTCGGGAATGGCACATTTTAAGGTTACAGGATAAAAAACCTTTTTGGTCATTTACAATGGAGGAAATGCGAGATGATACTGAGCTTGTCAGCAGACTATATACTTGCCTCAGCCGTGATAATTCACGCAGTGATCGTCTAGAAGCATTTTACAGCGAAAAAACCAGAGAAGGATTAGGCACAAAATTTCTGGCTGATTTAAAAATTTGGCGTGTTATTCTTGCCAATGGTATCAAAAAATCACAACCTAATTTAAGTTTAGAAAAAGTCCGCGAAGCTTCTCAAGTTATTTTAAATCGTTTTTTGTTAATTCGACTTTTAGAGACATTCAGCCGAGAAATGCCCTTCAACTATCTCGGTAGAGTTTATTATCACTGGCAGCAAACTTTCCCAGATTTACCATTCATTGAAGACCTCAGACGAGCTTTTCATAATACCTGGATAGGCTATAATACTGAACTATTTCAGCCTTCTTGGATTGATAAACTCATGATTGATGTTCAATACATTCAATCAATTATTGTCATAAATGCAGTGCCACCAGCGGGTATACTTGATACAATTACAGGAAATTTAACAACCTATCGCTCAATTTACAACTATGATTTTACCACTCTAACACAGGATATTTTAGGTACTGCTTATGAACAGTTTCTAGCCCATCAATTAACTCTGGTGGGCGATGTTGTCAAAATTTTAGAAAATCAACAAACCCGCAAGCGCGAAGGAATTTTCTATACTCCTGACTATATTGTTAATCGTATTGTATATCAAACTCTACAAGCTTCAATTAAGCCTAAAATTGATGCGGCCATTGGTTTTTTGGAAGTAGGAGACTTTCATCAAGCTTATGCATTTGCAAGTTCAGTCTTAGACATGACAATAATTGACCCTGCTTGTGGTTCAGGTTCATTTCTTTTAGGTGCATTCGATTATATACTGGGTGAAATTAAACGTTATAATCAAGCTTGTGCAACAGCTAAGATACCTGACAACTTTGATTTATTTAGTCATGTATCAGTACAACCAATTATTAATCCTGAAGAACAGATCATCGTCAGAATGCTCCATGGGGTAGATAGAGACCCCCAAGCTGTGTTATTAGCAAAACTGTCACTCTGGACAAAATTATTGCGATCGCGTCCTGATGAATATGGTAGACGCGGTGGATCTATATATTCTCATCTTCCTGCACTAACTTTAAATATTAGAGTTGGAGATAGTTTAATACATTCTCCCGCAAATTTAGCACCATTTCAGGATTCACTAGGAAGAGCCGCAGATTTAGCCAGAAATGCTAGAGATACTAATCAAACTGAAATACAAAGAAATCAAGCAGTTACTAACTTTGAAACTAGCATTACATCAATCAATCAGCAGATTAATCCTGTTTTAACTGCCTTTTTCGCTAGTGATGAAAGTATACAATCAGTAGTGCATTTGATCAAACATAGAGAAGCTAATATCAAAGAATTAGGACTAATTCGCTCTTTTTTAACAGACGCTATCAATCCTGAAAACTTAGATGAATGGACTGAAAAAAATTTAGAAGATTGGACAACTGCCGAATTAGCCAGAGTTAAATCTGAACTAATGACATTAGAAAGTGCCTTAGAAGAAGTTGTTATTAAACGCCCATTTAACTGGTATGTTGAATTTCCTCATATATTTGATCCACAATTACCAGCAGCAGAACAAGGGTTTTTTGCTGCAATTGGCAATCCTCCCTATTTTAACGTTGATGCCATCTTTGGCAAAAATGCCCTAGAATTAAAATGGCTCAGGTACGCATATCCTGATATTTATACTGATAAAACAGATATATTGTTCTATTTTATTAAATGGGGATTTGAATTGTTACGTGATCAAGGACGGCTGAGTTACATTGTTTCACGTTCTTTCATCCAAGGTGATAAATCCTCCAAATTGAGAGATTTTATCAGCCGCAAAACCCAAATTGAAAGTATAATCGACTTTTTAGGTCATAAAGTATTTAGGGCTGGAATTGCTACTTGTATAATTTCTTTAATTAATAAGGATATATCAAGCAATGAACTAAAATTTTATGTCGAAAATGTGATCAATTTTGCCGATGTCAAATCTGTATTAGGTTCAGATAATCCTCTGAACAAGTTTCCTGAAAATTCTGTTAACACAGTAGAACTTCTACAACAAACCTTAAATTCATCTCGTTGGAGTATATCGCCATATAATGAAATTTTCGCCATAATTGATTCTCAAGGAGTGAAACTCAGAGATTTACCTGAATGTGACTTAGTTGAACAGGGTATTCAAACAGGAGAAAACAGTGTTTTTGCACCTAATAATGGTTTTAGTTTTGAATTTTCTGAAGATATACTAGATATACTCACCCCAATTGTGAAAAATTCTGGAATTTTTGCTTATGGATTTGTTCCCGATAATTCTTATTTGTTATATGTTGAAAACAGTAACAGCTTTGAAGATTTACCAGAACCAATTCAAAAGTATTTGCTCGAAAATAGAGGTAAGTTGGAAAAAAGAGCAGCATATAAAGAAGGAAGTTGTCAGTGGTATGCTTTACAAAGATCAAGGCGTAAAGACCAACATTTTCATTTCCGCCCTAAAATTTTATGTCCATATCGTGCGAGTAATAATAGGTTTAGCATTGATTTAGAAGGTCAGTTGGCAGGTTTAACAGATACTACTGCTATATTTTTAAGAGATATATATAATTACGATTCAGATAATCCAATAATTACTAGACTATATTTTCTGACAGCTTTACTTAATTCTAAAGTTCTTGAGTTCCGTTACACAGCATTAGGTGGTTTAGGAAAACTCACCAGTACAAGGATGTTTGAATACTTTGAAAATCAAGTTGGTGATTTGCCAATTCCCCAGTTGAAGGAACCTGAAAGTAATAGTGATTACCAAACTTTAGTACAGTTAAGTCGTGAAGCTCATCAGATTTGGCAAAATCGTTACCAAATTGTTACCACCTACCAATCTAAAGCTTCAGGAGTTACTTATCAAGAAGTATCGTTAAATGAATATCACAGATTGACTGGAGATTATGCTACTGACATTGAGTGGGAAAGTTCTCATCCTCATCGAGAAGGACATCTATTAAAATTGCAAATACAGGCGAGTGTCGATGGATATGTTATTTGGGGCGAAGTGAGCGATGATGAAGATTGGCAAGAGGGAAATCGTGAATGGATAGAAATAGCTCGTGTGAGTATTCGCACACCACACTTGCGCCGATATCTTTTAGCAAGGCTGATTTATCTCACTGAGTTTGATTCATCTTTTCGTAATAAACGAAAGTTGTCTCGTGAAGCCGGAAATTTGGTCAATGCAGCCTTTGATGTTTTGAAAGTTAATCGTTATGATATCGATAGTTTTAGTAATCTTCGGGCTTTAGAAGTTATTGAGCAAAGAGTTAGGCAAGAACTTGGTATATCAGAATTGGAAACAGTTTTATTAAGACAACTTGAAATCAGAAATCAAATTGATACAATTGCCTATCGCCTTTATGGAGTAGAGGAGTATATTGATATTATTGAGCAAGCCTTGAAGGTTGTATTGTAGTCTCAAGCACCACCACTTTCACTGGTATACCTCAACTGAAATAGGAAATTTAAAATTTGAGAATCAAGTCAAAAAAAATTACCAAACATGGGTGTTTTTTGATTTTATTTAAGAAAGTCAAAAAACACCACAAAAATATCAATAACGGAAAATAGCTGCTACTGCTGTACTATTAGGCATTTTTTCTGAGTCCATAGTGTATACTTTACCACCATTTGTCAATGTCTGAATAGCTGCCAAATCTAACATATCTTGATCATCTGGCTCTGGTTCTGAGTGTAAATCTACATTCATGGTATCTGGATTAAATTTGCCCCAAATTTGCATATCCATCGGCACTAATATAGAATCAACCCTTTGGCAATAAGTCGCACAGATAACTTCTTTAATATCACTAGAAGTTGTACCAGTACCAGCTAGTTGTTGATAAAGTGCCACAACTGACTCCTGATTTTGCCGAAACAAAGGTTCAACAATAGGCCAAGCCTGTTGATGCAATTCTTCCGGTTTCATAAGTTCTGGGTTACCAGTAATACTTTCTGCGAGGAAGTAAGGATAAGTATTTGCCTGTTGATAAATGGGAAACAAATATTCAACCCCCATCAATAATAACGGAGAATTGTCCCCCCGGATTGTCTCGTGTACTGCCCGATCTACAATGTGACAAAATTGCAAGATACTTTGTTGATGTTGATCTCGGTCAGGACTTCCCTGTCCATGAACATCGCCAGGTTGTAGAAATGAACTGGCGGTTCCCCTGGTGGGTGTACCAATACGATGTTGTACCCCTCTTTGAATATTCTCCTCTAGGAGAGCTACATCTATACTCTCTGGCATATTTGGTACTTCCACCTCCTCAAGACTGTAGCCAGTTCCCTCAAATAGTCTGATATCTTTTTGACTCAGAGCTAGAAGATAAAACTTACCATCATTGTTGATTAAATGCAGTAATGGCTTAAGATGGAAACGCTCGCCAACAACTACCAATTCTTGAAACTCCATTGGTAGACGATAATAGCGGAACATCTGGGGAGAGATAAAAATTGCTAGTCCCTTGTCTTGGTTTTCCCAAAAATCCGTTGTATCAAGTTCCCTTGCTGGTTGGAGGAAATCAATGGCTTGAGTATGACGAATACCGATGGCACATAAACGTTCCTCAGCTTCACGGATTAAATTTTTAAACCGAATGGGATTCTGTCGAATTTCTGGGCTTGCTTTTTGCATAGGCATATACAAAGAAACACAGGGACTTTGGGGATTATCGACTAAAATTTTGAGTTCATCATGGGATAATATTGGCACTGTTGTTGAACTCCTAGTCAAAAGAAACTAATCAAGCTGATTTCATGTCACAACAGGTTTGATTAATTTTCATCTTGCTTTTGACTTAAGTATGATACAGACTTTTTTTGAGATAGATAAACGGTTAGTTTGAAAGATTACTAATTTTTCCTAGGAGACGATAAAATTACAGCCGCGACGTAGCGATGCAAAGGAGACATTACGATATGTATATTTACTTAAACAGTTGGCAGTACTTATTTAATTCTGCTGCTAAAGCATCTGATTTTTTCCCTGCAGTTTCAGCGGCTAATGTCAAAGATTTATCAATTTCTGTTCTCGCTTTTTGGATTTGTTCCCTACTTGCTGGCGATGCTGCGGCATTTTTAGTTGTACCAAGAGCCTGAGATGCTTTGGCGATCGCTTGACTAAGATTATCAAATATCTGGGCAAAGCTGCTTTGAAACTCCTTCAGATTCGGGTCTGATAAATTTAGTCGTTTTAAAGACTTAGTAATCACTTGCAAATCCCTTGAGAGTTGCAAGCTGGTTACTACCTGCTCTCCTTTATTTGGCTCAATTAAAGAGTTCCCAACATTCACCACCTGAATTAGTCGCTGACATTGGGTAAATTGATCCTCACAACTACTCAGCAGTGGAGTAAAACTCAGACTAACGGTTGCAATCACAATCAACTTACGCCACACAGAAAATACCCCACCGTCATTTGTCAATCATACAGCAGATTACAAGTAAATAGGTACTATATGAATAGTAAAACCTCACTTATTAATAGGTATGGAACCCCGCCACGCTATAGCGCAGCGTGGCGGATGCCTAGCGTGTCACCAATCAACTGGTAAACCCAACTGGTTTAAAGTCTCTCCGTCTTCTAACAACCCTTGAATCTCAGTATCTAATTGAATACCTCCACCAGACAAGACTAAAGCACGTTGAGTCACTTTCCCCAACCAATGTAACTCATGGGAGGCAATTAACATCACCTGCACAGGCAAGTTTAACAATACTTGTGCTAAGTGCCGTCGCCATGCGGGATCAAGTCCGTTAGTTGGTTCATCTAAAATCAGAATTTGTGGCTCTAGGGCTAAAATCGCAGCTATTGCAGCCAGTCGTCTTTGTCCTCCCGAAAGTTCGTGACAGGAACGGTGAGCGTAG
The DNA here is from genome assembly GCF_029891665.1 of Anabaenopsis sp. FSS-46. NCBI lineage: Bacteria > Bacillati > Cyanobacteriota > Cyanophyceae > Nostocales > Nodulariaceae > Anabaenopsis > Anabaenopsis sp. FSS-46. The sequence continues at coordinate 17,964 of NZ_JANQDG010000053.1, forward strand.
GCTTCTAAACCAAAATTTGCTAATAATTCCCTGGCTCGGTCAATAGCTAGAGACGGGGGAATACCGTAATTACGCGGTCCAAAGGTAATATCCTCTAAGATAGTGGGCATAAATAGTTGGTCATTGGCATCTTGAAAGCCAAAACCGATATTACGCCTTAGCTGGGGAAGGGTTTTTTGTTCTAAGGGAATACCATTAATTAAGATTTTCCCCCCATGGGGTTGTTTTAAGCCGATCAGGTTTTCTAATAATGTGCTTTTACCCGAACCAGTAGCACCCATTAACCCTACGCGATCGCCTGCATTCAAAGAAAAAGAAACATTTTCTAAGACTGGCTTCTGGTTACCGTATGCATATACCAGATTCTCCACCTCAATGACAGTGGGGCGGGGGTGATGTGTGGAAAGTTGGGAATCAAATGTCAAAGATTTCAAAATACCCGCACTAAATTGTAAGAACTTATGGTCAAGCCAGATGCTAGGGTAAAAGCGAACAACACCAAAAAACGCTGTTTTGGTTTGAATATCGCCTCTACAGGTAACTGTCCATTGTAACCACGAATGACCATGGCAGCATAAACTCGCTCTGCTCTGTCTAAACTCCTAAGATATAAGGCTCCAATCATCGCAGCATTAGTATAGCGTAACCATGCTGGCTTACCATTTAAACCCCGCAGTTGAGCGCTACGCTGCATCCGTGTGACTTCATCCAGTACAATTTCCAGGTACTGCCCAGTTAATAATAAATTAGCCTTAATTGGTGCAGGTACGGGTAGGCTTTTGAGGGCAATGGCAAAACTATGGGGGGGTAAGGTTAATAAAAAACTATTCATGGTAACCAGACAAATAAGGGAACGTAGCAATAAAAAACTGGCTCTTTCCCACCCCATGGGTAAGGCCATGAATGAGAGGAAAATTAATTCAATACCGAGTATTCCTGCTAGTTGGGGAATGGGTACGCGCAAAAATACCACCCAAACAAGAGCGATCGCCCCATATATTCCCAAGCACAGCCAAGCATTGTACTGTAGTAAGGCTGTCCCCACAACAATTACTAAGGACAAATGCAAACGCAAAGGCAAAGCAAGTTTAAGCATTTTTGGGTTTTACCACTTTAGCAATGCCAAAAGCCGCACCAAAGCTGACTATAGCCCCCAGAAGTCCGGCAATACTAGTACCAATCAATCCTAAAGATTCATGTTCGTAGTCAGCAAAAGGCGTTGATACTTGTACTCGCACTTCGTCGGCTAAACCGATAAAGTCTAAATCCTCAGCCACTTTTTCCAAACCATCAGGCCAGCCTGAAGCTACCAAAGATAAGACTCCAGCAATCAAGAAAATAGTAACCACAGGGACTAACCAAGCTTGAAACTGTTGCTGCTCTCCTGGTAGTAAGTCTGGTCTGGCTTTAGCTAGGTAAACCAAGACACCGCCTGTAATCAGACCTTCACCAATCCCAATCAGAATATGTACACCTGTCATCGCTGGTAAGACTATGTTAATGGGTGCTGTTCCGGAAACAGCTAACTGTAGGGCGCAAACTATGGCTACTACTATGATACTGATAGCCGCCGCAATACCAGCTGCTAGGGGTAAGCGTCCCTTGGAGCCTCCCAGGAGTCTTTGTATAGTTTGGGTTAATACCCAGCCGACCCAAACACTAATGATTGCCGCATTGAAAATATTAGCTCCCAGTGCGGTGATGCCACCATCGGCAAATAGTACAGCTTGAATGATGAAAACTGTGGACATGGATAACATTGCAGCCCAGGGACTACCTAAAACTATGGCTGCTAGGGTTCCCCCCAATAAGTGACCACTTGTACCCCCAGCTACGGGAAAATTGACCATCTGGGCGGCGAAAATAAAAGCTGTGGTTAAGCCGAGTATAGGGGCGCTACGCATCCCTAGCTCTTCTTGCGATCGCTTACAGGCGATCACCAATGCTACTGCACTTACTAAACTTGTAGCCCCAGCTACGGGAATTGAAATAAATCCATCAGGAATATGCATTATCTACTCTGTATGAATGTATTAAATGTGTATAATTACACAGCCAAATAATGTAATTACAGGATCACATTAACAGAAAACATAATTTCTCTGGCTTTTACAATGCCCTCTTGGGGGATTTTAACCTGTTATTCAGGTAATTGTGATCATAATTTTTTAGTTCAAAAATATACTTATTTATCGGAATGTTAAATTTTATTTCTTACCCTGTTGAAACTGGCTGTGTAGCTTTGGGGAGTGATATGTTTGAGTATGATATCTGCAATTAATTTGGTTAATCCTGACCTTGGTGATCTGAGTTGCGCCAGGTTTGTTTCTTGGGTGCTGGGCTTTTGTCAGTTTGCTAGTGAGCTAGTCATAAGCTGACTATTTTATGGACAAAACTATACTTGTGTTTACAAGCATTGACATAAGTGAGTTAAGAAAATCGCCCACTTGATATATAATCCTACGATATCAAGTATTGAATTAAGACTATTGCCAACGCGAAAACCAAGCAATGATAGCGGTAGTCTTTCTTGTAAATCTTAAGAGAAAT